>DASWTK010000164.1:0-2441 GCA_036402175.1 Chitinophagaceae bacterium
AAGAATAAAGTAACGAACAAGACGAAGATGGAGCTCGACAAACAGCAACGCGAGTACTTTCTTCAGCAGCAGATGAAAAGCATTCGTGAAGAACTCGGCGGAGATAGTAACGAGCGTGAAGTGAGAGATATGCTGAAGAAGGCCGAATCAAAAAAATGGCCTGTTGCGGCGAAGGAACTTTTCAAAAAAGGAATTGAAAGATTGGAGCGGATGCATCCCAGCACACCTGATTATTCAGTAGTGTACAATCATCTTGACCTGATGCTTGATCTTCCGTGGAATGAATTCACAGAAGATTCTTATGAACTGAAAAAAGCTGCGAAAATTCTAGACCGTGATCATTACGGAATGGATAAGGTGAAAGAGCGGATCCTGGAATACCTGGCGGTGCTGAAACTGAAAGGCGATCTGAAGAGTCCCATACTTTGTTTTGTAGGCCCTCCCGGCATTGGAAAAACTTCACTGGGTAGAAGCATTGCCACAGCAATCGGACGTAAATATGTGCGTATAAGCCTTGGTGGATTGCACGATGAAAGTGAGATACGCGGTCATAGAAAAACATATATCGGCGCAATGCCTGGCAGGATCATTCAGTCTATCAGAAAGATCAAATCTTCCAATCCGGTGATCATCCTGGATGAAGTGGATAAGGTTGGAAAGGATTTCCGCGGAGATCCAAGTAGTGCGCTGCTTGAATTGCTTGACCCGGAGCAGAATCATACATTTTATGATAATTATCTGGAGATGGAGTATGATCTGAGCAGGGTATTATTTATTGCTACCGCGAACGACGTGAACAACATTCAGCCTGCACTGAGAGATCGTCTCGAGATCATTGACCTCAGCGGATATGCCGTGGAAGAAAAAATCGAGATCGCGAAAAGACACCTTGTGCCCAAACAAAAGGATGCACACGGATTGTCGCAACCTGTTTTCAAGATCGGCGATAAAATTCTTGAGAAGATCATTCAGGATTATACAAGGGAAAGCGGGGTGCGTGAACTTGACAGGCAACTTGCATCTATCATGAGATACGAAGCGAAGGAGTTTGCAATGAAGGGTCGCATAAAAACTGTTCTTACTGCGGTAGAAGTAGAGAAGATCCTTGGAAAGCCGAGATACAGCAATGAATTGTATAAAGTAGCGAACCTAGCTGGAGTGGCGGTGGGTTTGGCGTGGACCTATGTTGGCGGTGATATTCTATTTGTTGAAGCCAGCCTTAGCGACGGAAAGCCGGAATTAAAACTCACCGGTAATCTTGGAAATGTGATGAAGGAAAGCGCGTCTACGGCTTATACTTACCTGCAGTCAAATGCCAGGAAACATGGCCTTGATCCAAAAATGTTTGAACGAAAAACACTTCATATACACGTTCCGGAAGGCGCCGTTCCCAAAGACGGTCCCAGCGCAGGGGTTACAATGCTCACAGCAATCGCCTCGGCTTTTACCGGCAGAAAGGTTAAGAACTATCTCGGCATGACCGGTGAAATTACACTCCGGGGGCAGGTACTGCCGGTGGGCGGTATCAAGGAAAAGGTGCTGGCCGCAAGGCGGGCCGGATTAAAGGAAGTGATCCTTTGCTGGCAGAATGAGAAAGACGTTCAGGAGATCGATAACACCTTTCTTAAGGGCCTGAAATTCCACTACGTTAAAACCATGCAACAAGTGCTGGAGCTCGCTTTGTCCTAGTTTTGTCACGAATTGATGTTTTAACATTCCTTCTATAAACTTAGCGGGATTTTTGCTGTTTAATATAGTATCAGAAATTTTTCATGTTGGTTGTTTTAAGGGTTAAAGATGTTCCCCCGTTTCTACGGGGGAATTTTTTTTTGACCATTTTGGGATGCAGATAAACATAAGTATCGTTATTGTACAGCCTGGTAAGTTAAAATTGGAGGTGATCGGGGATATTATCAGGGATTGATACAGGTAAATGCCTATTAGGGTGAAAAAACGCTAATTTTTGAGGGGTCTTTTTTGTAGGTTGCAAAAACCAATCTGGTGAAAATTTGTTGAACCAGATTAAAAAATAATATATAATGATCAGGGTCGCAATAGCTGATGATCATGACCGACTACGGCAAGCCCTGGTATTCATACTGGGTCGGATTGCCGGCATCAACATAGTGGCGGAATGTTCAAACGGGAGGGAGGCGGTTGAGTTGGTGAAAAAACATTCGCCGGATGTGATGCTGATGGATATTAATATGGAGCCCCTGAACGGTATTCAGGCTACAGAAAAAATCACCAAAGCTTTTCCATCTACCAGAATTGTAGGGATGTCAATGCATACCGACATCAGTTATGTGAACAGGATGCTCAAGGCTGGAGCGGCTGGCTACCTGACCAAGAATTCGTCAGTTGATGAGATAGTTGCAGCCATTCAATTAACAAGCAAGGGTCAGACATATATCTGTGAAGAGATCAGGACATCCTTATCG
>DASWTK010000165.1:0-9655 GCA_036402175.1 Chitinophagaceae bacterium
CCGGGTAATTTCCAATCTTTCAATGATTAATAGCGAACACTTCAACAAAAACTTTGTGGCATGACCCTTAATCAATAAATTTGATTTGCCCCATTAACCAAAACCAAGTGCACTTTATGAGAAGATTTCTACTCTCCCTCACAGGGCTGGTATTTGCCTTTACAATTCAGGCCCAGACAATCAAACAAATAGAAGTTTCTGTAGGACGACTGGAAGGTGTCAGTAAGGCTTTGCGCGAGATGCCCGACATGCAGGCACCGCCACCCACCAATTTCAGAAAGCTGATGAGTGAAAAGAACAGTGAGCATGAAAGCGTAATAAAAGTTTATTCTTCCGGTGAGATTCCGGGAGGCGACCCGGTTCTGCAAAGAAATAGCAATGCCCGTGACAACGGCATGAATGGAATGAACGAATCCACCGTCATCAAGTCATGGGATGGTATCAATGCGCCAGGCGTATCCCCTACTGATCCCTGCCTGGCAGTTGGCCCGAATCACGTAATGCAAATGTGCAACGGCAATATCGGAAGCACCATCGGGGGCTTCATGCGTATCTGGGATAAGAATGGTACCGCTGTAACAGGACAGATCTTCATGCAGACGCTTTCAGGAAAACCTGGTCTTGGCGATTGCATCCCGATTTACGACCGCATGGCAGACCGTTGGGTCATAACCGAAATGCCCAATCCAAACGTAGCTGCACCATGGAACTTTGTGATCATGGTATCCAAAACAAATGATCCTACAGGTCAATGGTTCATTTATACCTTCAGTATTGGAAGCGATTTTCCGGACTACCCGAAATATTCATTATGGTCAAATGCGTATTATGCTACTTCCAACGACTTCCCTAACGCGGCCTCGTACTCGAAATCTTCTGTGTACGCGTTCGACAGGAACAAGTTGCTGGCGGGCGATCCAACCGCAAGCATGATCCGCTATTCATTCACTGACGCAAGCAATAAATTCGTCAGCCTTGCTCCGGTCACGGTTCAGGCAGGCATAAATCCCTCTCCCACCGATCCCGGCATTTTCATGTATATGAATGCCGATGAATTTACTTCCGCTACAACCGACGTTGATAGCGCGGGCTTTATTACAATTCTACCCGACTTCGCAACACCCGCCAACAGTGTAGTAACACGCACATCAGTAGCCGTTGCGCCTTATACTGCCAACGTATGTGCGGCTACCCGTGGCCGTTGTATTCCCCAACCCGGCACCACCGTCGCGCTGGAAGCAATTCAGTTCAGGAACATGCATCACGTTGTGTACCGCGATTTCGGAACGCACAAATCAATAGCATTAAGCACAACTGTAAACGCAGGCGGTGGCATAGCCGCCATCAGGTGGTATGAATTCCGCGGTAGCGGCAGTAACTGGAACGTTTATCAGCAGGGAACTTATTCACCCGATCTTACACACCGGTGGATGCCTTCGATAAGCATGAACAAGTTTGGCGAGATTGCAATAGCGTATATGGTCAGCAGCAGTACGGTGTTCCCGGGTATCAGGTTTGCCGGACGGAAAGCAACCGACCCTCTCGGTCAGCTGTTCACTTATGAAGAAACATCGGCTTATGATGGTGTGGCTTCACAGACACAGAATAACCGCGCGGGTGACTACAACGACCTAAGCGTTGACCCGATAGACGACAGTACGTTCTGGTTCACTTCACAATATTATGGCACGCCTTCGCTTTTTGGAGGATACACAAAGATCATCCGGTTTGATCTTGCAGAACCGAAAGCGCTTGACGCAAGAATGATCAGGATCGTTTCACCGCCAAACGGCAATGCCGCCTGTACAAACACCATTTCACCCGTAGTAGAAGTTAAAAACGCGGGCTTGTCAACACTTACCAGTTTAACTTTCAATATACAGATTGACAATAATCCTGTTGTGACATCAAACTGGACAGGCACATTTCCATTCGGGACTACGCAACAGTTTACGTTGCCTTCGGTAACAGCAGCTCCGGGTACTCATACCCTTACCATTTATACATCAAATCCAAATGCAGCCGGCGACCAGAATCCGGTGAACGATACCGCCAGAAGTACATTTACTGTTCTTTCACCCCAGACCGGTCCGATCGCAGAAGGATTTGAATCCTCAATATTCCCTGACAATGGATGGAGGGTGGTAAACAATAATGCGGGAAGCCTTACCTGGAACCGTACAACCCTTGCACGGAAATCGGGAACAGCATCGGCATATATCAACTATTTCAATTATTCAACAACGGGTCACCTGGATTACCTCGTTTCGCCAATTCTAGATGTAACCGGTGTGGATTCTGTTTTTGTAAGTTTTGAAAGAGCTTATGTGAGATATGGAACGGGCACCACATTCTCAGATACATTGCTGATCCAGGTATCAACAGACTGCGGTAATACCTTCCCGATAACAGCATGGAAAAAAGGCGGCAGCAACCTCGCTACCAGAAGCGGAACTGTGACCAGCAACTGGTTCCCAGTTGCTGCAGACTGGCTGAATGAAAAAGTAGACATCAAACCTTTCATAGGCAACGCTACCAGTATTACAGTTGCATTGGTTGGCAAGAATGGATTCGGACAGAACCTGTTCCTGGATGATATCAACCTCAGCACTTATACACTTCCAAGAAGAGATGCGGTACTCCGAAAAGTGATAGATCCATTCTCAAGGCTGTGTTCAAGAACATTCACACCATTGGTAGAACTGGGCAGCCTTGGTAAGGATACCCTGAAATCAGTAAAGATCGTGTCTATAACCACCAACGGTACATTCACCCAAAGAGATACATTCCCGTGGGTAGGTACTTTGCTGAATGGACAGTTCACAACAGTTTCATTGAAAACCGTGAATCTGCCTTCCGGCGGCGCTTATACATACAGGGCTTATACTATTGAACCAAACGGATTGAATGATAACGATCCGACCAATGATACCGGTTCGGTAGCATTCAGAATGTTTGATCCACAGCCTGCGCCGATCAAAGAAAGCTTTGAATCTGTTAGCTTCCCTCCTGCAAACTGGGATCTTGCGCGTTCAAACGCGGTTTACAGCTGGGACAGAAATACGATCGCAGCCACCCAGGGCTCGGCTTCTGCCTGGCTGCGCAATTTCAGGTATAATGGCAACGGATCAGTTGATGACCTGTATTCTCCTCTCATGGAGATCAAAGGCGCTGATTCAACATTCCTGCTTTTTGATATGGCGCATGTAACAGCGAAATATCCTGGAAGCACAGGCACGCCTTTAGATACACTGGAGGTTCTGCTTACAACAGATTGCGGAAGAACGTTCACTTCTATCTACAAAAAATGGGGCGAGGACCTGCAATCGGTGAGTGATCCAAACTTCCCGCACGTTTATCCGGCAGGAGATACCACCGGATTCAAGCCGGCCGGGAAATATCATTGGAGAACAGATTCGGTAAACCTGACTTCGCTGATAGGTGCAAACAATAAGTTCCAGGTGGTTTTCAGAAATATTAACAATAAAGGAAACAATATCTTCCTGGATAATATTAATCTCTTCGCTGTAACTTTGCCGGCGAAACTCAAGCAGGATGGTTATTTGATAGCGCCGAATCCTTTCAGTGGCGGATTCACTATCAGGCACTACCTGCGCCCGGTTGACCTTAGGGGCATACAGATCACAAATGCTGCGGGACAACTTATCTGGGAAAAAAGATTCAACGGAAACGCGTTATCAAATATCCCGGTTGACCTGTCGCGCTTCGCAAGCGGAATGTACAATGTGAAGATGATCTATAATAATAAGGTCGTTACAGAAAGAATAGTGAAGCGCTCATGACAAATGAATCAATCGGAAAAGTAATCGCAAACGAAACAGACAACGCATTACGGATCATCGGAGAAAAAATAGCATCAGGTAATAGAATTACAGAAGAAGACGGGCTGCTCCTTTTTGAAAGGGGCAGCCTTTCTTTTTTAGGCGCGCTTGCGAATTATACCCGCGAGAGATTGCATGGCGACGTTACGTATTTCAATCGCAATTTTCACATCGAACCAACAAACGTTTGTGTCTTTGCGTGCAATTTCTGTTCATATTCACGACTGTACGCTCATCGCGATGAAGGCTGGGAGCTTACAAAAGAGCGTATGCTCGACATCGTGAAAAGTTACGACGGGAAACCTGTGACTGAAGTACATATTGTGGGAGGTGTTCACCCAAAAATGAACCTTGAGTTCTTTGCTGAACTGTTGAGAGATATCAAAGCCCACCGACCCGATCTTCACATAAAAGGTTTTACCGCGGTAGAACTGGATTACATGTTCCGCAAAGCAAAGATGGACGTTATGACAGGCATGCAATTCCTGAAAGACGCAGGGCTTGATTCATTACCCGGTGGAGGCGCGGAGATCTTTCATCCTGAAATCCGCGGGATCATCTGCAGCGATAAGGTAAATGCGGATGGCTGGCTTGCAATACACGAAGCAGCACATAACCTGGGAATGCATAGTAATGCCACCATGCTTTACGGTCATATTGAAAAATATTATCACCGGGTTGATCATATGGAACGCCTGCGTCAGCTGCAGGATAAAACAGGTGGCTTTAACACCTTCATACCACTCAAATTCCGTAACAAGGATAATGAAATGAGCAATGTGAGCGAGTCATCGGTGATTGAGGACATGCGCATGTACGCCATTGCAAGATTGTACATGGATAATTTCCCGCACCTCAAGGCTTACTGGCCGATGCTGGGACGCCAAAATGCGCAGCTTACTTTGTCATTCGGAGTAAATGATATCGATGGCACCATCGATGACTCAACAAAGATATATTCAATGGCAGGCTCTGAAGAGCAAAATCCCGCGATGAGCACGGCGCAACTGGTAACCCTTATCAAACAGGTGAAGCGGAAACCAATTGAAAGGGATACGCTTTATAATGTGATTATGGATTATAGTGTTGTAGAAATGTAAAATGAAAAATGTAAAATGTAAAATATAAAAACGATCTCAATTTTGAATTTTACATTTTGAATTTTACATTTTGACTTGAATTTGCAATTAACACTCTTTAAGTCCCAACGGCACGTTGATCGCCAATCCTCCTTCTGCAGTTTCTTTATACTTGAAGTTCATGTCCTTCGCGGTATCCCACATTGTTTTTATTACTCCGTCGAGCGACACCCTTGCATAATCCGGGGCGCTTTGCAATGCAAGTTGCGAAGCGGTGATCGCCTTGATTGCTCCCATGGTATTGCGTTCGATACAGGGGATCTGAACAAGACCGCCGATGGGATCGCAGGTCATTCCAAGATGGTGTTCCATGGCTATTTCAGCCGCCATCAAAGCCTGGCGTTGTGTTCCGCCCAGAACTTCAGTCAGCCCTGCTGCAGCCATGGCCGATGAAACGCCGATCTCAGCCTGGCATCCACCCATGGCGGCGGAAATGGTTGCGCCTTTTTTAAAAATGCTTCCAACTTCAGCAGCGGTAAGCATGAATTGAATGATCTTTTCATCGCGCTCACCATCACAGAATACAACATAATACTGAAGCACTGATGGTATCACGCCTGCTGCTCCATTGGTTGGCGCGGTAACTACACGACCGAATGATGCGTTTTCTTCATTGACCGCCAGAGCAAAACAGCTGACCCAATCGAGAATGTATTTGAAGTTATTTCCTCCGGCTTTGATAGATTCAATCCATGTTTCATAATCCTGGTAGGAATTCCCTTTCAATAATTTTTTGTTGAGATCGGCGGCGCGCCTTTTTACCTGCAATCCGCCCGGTAAAATGCCTGTTGTATGCGCTCCCCGGTACATACATTCTTTCATCACTTTCCAGATGCGCAGCATCCCTTCTTTGGTTTCGGCTTCACTTCGCCAGCTATTTTCATTTTCCATCACCACTTCATGAATTGCCATGCCGGTTTTCATGCACCAATGCAACAGATCTTCCGACTTATCAATCGGGAAAGCCAGATCAACCGCTACACCCCCGCTATCCTTCTCCCCTTCTTTTATTACAAAACCGCCACCTACTGAATAATACGTTTCGGCTATTTCTTCTCCATTCCTGTATGTTGCCAGAAAAGTAAGTGCGTTCGGGTGAAAAGGCAGGCTTTCGGTGATCAGGAATTCAATGTCTTCCATAGGGTTAAATTCCACTTCATGTTTTCCATGTAGCAGGAGTTTATTCATCGCATGAATGTCCCTGATCCTCGCATCAATCTGGTGAACGTCGAATGTAACAGGGTCTTCCCCGCACAGCCCCAGTTGAACAGCCACATCCGTGCCATGACCCTTTCCGGTCTTGGCTAATGAGCCGTAAAGCAGAATCCGAACTTCGGTAACGTCCTGTAACCGGCCTGCAGCATCGAGTGAGTTAAGGAATCGCTGCGCTGCCCTCCAGGGACCCAGCGTATGCGAACTGGACGGCCCTACTCCTATTTTAAAAATATCAAAAACGGAAATGGCTTCGTATGACAATGCTATTGGTTTACATCAAAATTAAATGAAAAAGCCCTGAAGAATTGTACTCCAGGGCCCTAACATGAGCAGGTAGTCTTAGTTAACATCAAACATTTCTATATCGAAGATCAGCATGGAGTTGGCCGGTATGACCACTGTGCCATTCGCGTCTTTAACATCATATGCGCCATATCCAAGAGTAGGTGGAATATATAATTTGATCACACCCCCTTTCTGAATCAGTTGCAGTCCTTTTTTCCAGCCCTCTATCACCCTACCCAGGTCGAAGGATATGATATTCTGCTGATCAAATACGGTTCCATTGGCAAGTTTGCCCAGGTATCCAACTGTTACAACAGAGCACAGCTCAGGTTTCACCGCAGAACCGGGGTTCACAATCTGGTAATACATACCGCTGGCATGTTTTACAGCGGTAAGGTTGTTTGCAGCAAGGTACGCTTCTACCTGTTGTTGCTCGCTGGCAGGTGCAATGATCCCGGATTCCGTGTACGGGCAGCCTTTATCTGATTTAAGACAGCCCGATAATAAAACACCCAGCAACAGCAGGCACCATGAGAACTTCATCATAATAGGGTTAATTGGGTAAGCTGCAAATATAGACATTCAATCTTCGTTTTTCGCTGCGGCGGAAGGTTCGATTTCTTCTTCAGGCCCTCCCTGCGCAGCACTGAGCCTTTCCCTTTTAGCCAGGAACTCGCGGTATTGCTGCTCTTTCATTTCCCATTTGTGCTTTCGGGAAAATATCGAAACGAACACTATGATAAGCAGGATCGCCACTATCAGAACAACCGGGTTCAGTCGGGAATTGGCCTGCATATTGGCGCGCTGGTACCATCCACCAAGGAGGTTCAGCAAGACCGGAGCGGCAAAAAGGATACCCAGGGGAAGGCCGATGAGCAACTGGTTCAGCAGCTTTTTTTCACGGAGGCGGTTCTTTTCCCAGTATTCAATATATCGCTGCTCATCGTCGGAAATGGATCTTTTCATAGCCCAAAATTAAGCCATGCACAATAAAGAGAGGCTCCCGGACGTATAATTGCAGCTATAGCAGGCTGTTTTCGTGTTCATTAGCGCTTAAAATCCAATTCACGTGAAATTACCGTTACTTCTATCCCAATACCTAAGGGATCATCAAAAGCTCCGCTTACCTGGTCTGGGCACCTTATACTCAAGTGGTTCGGTCGTTGTTGGTGACGGAGAAACAGCCATTGTCCCCTCCAATATCAGGTTTGAATATGGCACTGTAAAGGAGCCGGATGACGACCTGATCGATTTCATCAAACAAAAGACAGGAAAGATAAAGCCATTGGCCATAGCGGACCTTGACTGTTTCATCGAGAACGGTTTGCAGATGCTGAATATCGGTAAACCATTTTACATTGAAGGCATCGGTACGATCCAGAAAGCAAAAGGTGGCGGGTATGAATTTCTTCAGCGTGACCCGGGCAGCATAAGAGTAGAAGAATCGGGAAATGAACGAACCGAGTCATCAGAAAAAAGAAGATCTGTTTTTGAAGATGAAAAATACAGCCCCTCTGTTAATCCATGGCAAAAGGTCATCGTAGCAGCGCTTATCCTTGGCGGACTTGCGATAGTTGTACTGGGTGGTTATTACCTGTACAACCAGAATAACAGTGAGGCAAGGGTGCAGGACACTATCATTCCTACGGTTGATTCATCAAATATCAAAAAAGACACCCTGGTTATTCCAGCCGATACTGCACGATCACAAATGACGTATGCAACATCCACTCCGCAGGTAACTTCGCCCGGAGAGTTCAAATTTATTCTTGAAACTACCAACAGCAAGAAAAGAGCATTGCGAAGATTCAGTCAGTTAAAATCATATTTTTTGCCTATCAAAATGGAAACCTCGGATTCCATCGCCTTTAAACTGTATTTTCTTCTTCCTGCAACTCCTGCCGATACCGCCCGGATCAGGGATTCATTAAGCAGGTATTATGTCAGCAAGGTCCGCGTTGAACAATAGCCAGTTCCTTTCAATTTTTGTATTTGCTTTTGAAATAGTAATAAAACGGCAGTCCGGTAAGGACAAGTAACAATCCTAACAGAGAGTTGACAACTGGCGCTTTGCCCGAAATATAATTTGTAACGTCATTGTGAATGGTAATAATGAAATATAGCAAAGCAAATGCTATGAAGATCACAGGAATTACAGGATAACCCCAGGTTTTATACGGCCGTTCAGCATCCGGCATTTTCTTCCGGAGAATGAAAATCCCATAAGCGGCAAATCCATAAAAGATCCAGGTCACGAAAATAAACATGTCCGTAAGCATATCGAATGAACCGGTGATTACTAACAGGCACGACCAGCCGCACTGCAGCCATAATGCATTGCCCGGAGTATGGTAACGCGGATGAACTTTCCCCGCCCAGGTAAAAAATCTTCTTTCCTCTCCCATGGCGAAGGTCATTCTGGCGCAAGGCAGAATATTCCCATTGGTGGCTCCCAGGGTTGATATCATTACAAGCAATGCGATCAGTCCGCCTCCCGCAACACCTATGGCAACGGCTAAGGCATCTGCAGCGACAAGTGATGAATTACGCATAACCTCAACCGGTAGTACATAAAGGTACGCCTGGCTGGTAAGTACGTACAGCAGTATGCAAATGCCGATGCCGATCAATAATCCTCTTGGAATATTTCGCTTCGGATCCCTGATCTCACCCGCCACAAAGCCGAGGTTATTCCATCCATCGTAAGCCGCGAGTGCACCGGAAGTTGCGGCAACAAAACCGGCGATAACAACCCAGGTAGAAAAATCGGCGTCGGATGCAGGTTTAATAAAATTCTGGGTGGAGCCATTGCCAGAGAAAAAGATCATTCCCGCCAGCAATACAAGCGCAAGAATTTTTATGATCGTAAAAAACAGCTGTACGCCTGCTCCCCATTTTAAACTTGCATAATTAACCCAGGTAATTAAAATGATCACAAGCATTGCCAATCCTTTTATTCCAATGAACTGAAGCGGATATAATTTACCGAGGAATGGAATGGTCAATGCTACTGATTGTTCCGTTTCGCTTGCGAAGCGAGGCATCGCAACGAAGTATTCTGTGTATTGAGCAAAAACAAATGCGATGGCTGCGATGGCCGCCGTATTAATAACTATGAAACTTGCCCAGCCAAACATAAAGGCGAAAAAATCGCCGTACATATGCCGGAAGTAA
>DASWTK010000166.1:0-7758 GCA_036402175.1 Chitinophagaceae bacterium
GGTTCTGGAACCTTTCCCAGGTGTTGGAGCATTATTCAACCGGCATTCAGAGCAGCAGCACACTTGACCCCTTACTGACAAGCAAAATTCCGCTAACTGCTACCGAGAAATTCAACCTGATTTATTTCCTCGGAACCCTGACAGATACAAGTTTTACAAAGGACAAACAATTTGAACAGCCAAAATAAATATGTTTGTCAGATGGCCAGCCAGGCCGCTGGAACTTTCAACTTTCTTTTCGTAATTTAACTTTATGAAGATCAGTGTCACACGAGCTATTATGCTAATGGCCGCGCCATTTACGCTTTCAATAATTTCCTGCCAGAAAAAAGTAAAGGGTGATGATGTGGCTCCCCCGGGAGCGCCTTCGCCGGTTGAATTAAGGTTTCAGCATGTTGTAAATTCAACGAAGGACATGAGTTTTGATTCTACTTATGTTGGTCCCGGCCTGAGTTTTTTTAAGGTAACGGAATTCAAATATTATATCAGCAATGTCTGGTTCGTGAATGAAACAACGGGCGATACCGTTAAAATTCCGGAGACTTATTTCCTGATCGACGAGCGCAACGCTAATTCAAAAAAACCCACGCTGACCGTTCCCGCCGGTGAATATTATGCTATGTCGTTCCTGATTGGTATCGACAGCGCGCGGAATGTCAGCGGTGCTCAAACCGGCGCGCTTGATCCTTCTAATGGCATGTTCTGGGATCGCACCAACGGGTATATAATGGGCAAATTTGAAGGCACAAGCCCTTCATCTCCACTTCCCGGAAATGTATTTACGTATCATGTTGGAGGATTTAAGGAGCCTTATAATGTGATCACAAGGCGCCATTTCAAGTTGAGTGGCACCGTTTCCATTTCGCCCGGCAGAAAGACTGTCATCAATTTCAGGACCGATGCGCGTACATGGCTGAGCAATCCCAATACGATCTCATTTTCCACTGATCCATCCTGCACTACGCCTGGACCATTGGCAAAGAAAATTTCGGAGAATTATTTTAAGATGTTTGAATTTGTTTCGGTGAAATTCGAATGAGGCAACAGTTCAGGTGATCAGCCTTTTCTTTTTCCACGCATACTTTCAAGTATGCCTTTCTGTTTTTCTATTTCCTGCTGTTGCTTTTCTACATCTTTTTTGTTCTGTTCAATGTTTTCCTGAAGTTTTTTCAGTCGCTTCTGCATATCGTTACCATCATCAATAAGCCTTTCGTATTTTTTTTCTGCCTTCTTAACTTCATCTGCCTGTGAATTGATCTCAACCTCCAGGTTATGCGCTTCCAGTGAAGGCAGCATGTTTTGAAGGAATGATCTTGCTCCTGAAAGGTTACCGCCCGAAGCCACCCTCGTTGTTGGGTTCTCGTTAGGATTTGTAACAAACAGGTAAACTACCGATGCGTCTTTTTCCTTTCTGCTTTTCCGCTCTACTTTAAAGTAAAGGTCGTGATACTCACTGCTCAAACTGTCAAGCGTTGTTCCTTTGAAAAGCTGGTATCCCCTTGAAGAATTTCCCTTAGAGCCTCTCCTGTTCAGATAATCCTTGATTGCGTCTTCAACAACACCTGGCGGATATGGTACTTCCATTATAAGTGCGGGCTGCTCTTTTTTCTGGTAATCAACTTTTCCTTCTGTGATCTCCTGTGCATTGGCACACGACACACAAATTATAAATAAGATCAGGGGTAATAATTTTTTCATTTTGAAATCTTTGCTCAAAGATACAAGGGATTGATGTTTACATTTGTAAAAACTACCCTTCGTTTGAGCATTAAAAAACTGGCAGGGCAAACGCTCTGGTATGGTGTACCAAAGATCGTCAGCAGGTTTTTAAATTACGGGCTTACCCTATTGGGGTTCCAGCTTTTTAATGCCGTGGAGAACAGTAACCTGGTACAGGTTTATGCGATCATCCCTTTTCTGAACATCGTTTTTACATACGGACTGGAAACAAGTTATTTCAGGTTCGCGCAGACTGTTGACCGCGACAAGCTATACAATACACTTACGTTTTCGATAATCACCACCACCATTTTCTTTACGATCATTCTGCTGTTAATGCAGGGTCCAGTAACGGATTTCCTTGAATTGAGCGACAATCCCGAATATGTTACCTGGATGATCGGGATACTGTTTTTTGATACACTGGCTGTGCTTCCGCTTGCAAAGCTGCGGCTGGAAGAAAGGCCAAGGAAATACGCGTTTGTGAATGTGGCCACGATCATGCTGAACATTGTCCTGGTGATCTTTTTCCTGTTCATTGCGCGGAACAAATACTACGAAAACCCAAACAGTGTATGGGTGATGATCTATCAGCCCGATGTAGGGATTGGTTATTTCCTGATCGCCAATCTCATAGCCAGTGCTGTGTCGCTATTATTTCTTTATAAGGAGTTTTCTGCGTTCAAATGGCTGTTCGATAAAAAGCTCTGGAAAGAAGTGCTGCATTATTCTTATCCTTTAATAATAGTTGGGTTTGGCGGCATGATCAATGAAATGGTCAGCCGGCTTGTTTACAGGAAGGTGCTCGACCTGGATGCGATAACAGAAAAAAGGGAGCTCGGAATATTCGGGGCCAATTACAAACTGGCAGTGCTGATCACCATTTTCATTCAGATCTTCCGGCTGGCCGCGGAGCCATTCTTTTTTAATCAGTCGACCCAGGAAAACGCGCAGAAAACATATGCAAGGGTCATGAAGTTTTTTGTGATCGCCTGCTGTTTCATGTTCCTGGTGGTATCATTATTCCTCGATTTCTGGAAGCTGCTGATTGCGGCCCGCTTTAAGGAATATGGCGAAGGGATCCATATTGTTCCCATACTTGCGATGGGTAGTGTATTCCTGGGCATCTATTATAATCTTTCAGTATGGTATAAGCTCACCAATAAAAATATGTACGGCGCCTACATCACCATAGCAGGCGCGATCATCACCATTTTGCTGAACATGTGGTGGATACCCGAATTCCGTTATACCGGAGCCGCCTGGGCAACTTTCAGTTGCTATGCATTCATGATGGTGGCCAGTTATCTGCAGGGACAGAAATACTACCCCATTCCCTATGCATGGAAAAAACTGCTGGCCTACCTGGTGATCGTGACGCTGGTTTATTTATTACAGCTCGGCATCACCTACCTCACGCCCGACTGGAGCCTGTTACACGTAGCGACAGGATTTGTATTGCTTGGCGCCTTTACCTTGTTTGTAATAAAGATCGAAAAGAAAGAATTTGCCCGGCTTCCCTATGTGGGCAAATTTGTAAGCGGATTCTGATAAGTCGTCATAAACGGGTTGAAATCCCGTTCATGGCCAATGGTCGTATCGGGCCCATGGCCCGGATATACCCTGACTTCCGGCGGCAGTACAAAAAGCTTTTCGCGGATGTTCCGGATCAGGGTCTCATGATTTCCTCCGGGAAGGTCGGTTCGCCCGATGCTTTCACGAAACAAAACATCACCGCCGATAAGGAAGCGTTGTGCTTCGTTATAAAAACAGATATGACCAGGTGAGTGCCCCGGAGCGGAAATGATCTTTAGCACATCTTCACCCAACCGCACAGTATCCTTTTCCGTTATATAATGTACGGGTCCGTTATATTGATCGAAAGGCAGATTCCATTGCAGGCCTGAGATTGGCGCGAAATCCAGCACCAGTTTCTCATCGGGATGGATATAAGGCTCCAGTCCGTAAGTATCATGTACGAATTTATTTCCAAAAACATGATCGAGGTGACAATGGGTATTTAACAAATATTTAGGCCGCAATTGAGACTGAGAGATAAAATCTTTCAATTCATTGCGTTCATTACCGAAATAACATCCCGGATCAATAATGCAACACTCGCCTGTTTCATTATGCAACACATAAGTATTCTCCTGGAGTGGGCTGAATACGAAACCTTTTACAGTCAGCATGAGGAAGAGTTTTACCGTCCAAAATCATTTCCCCGGTTAGGGGCAATTAGTTAATTTTAAAATTCAAAGATAGAATATGCGCTTTCAAAGGAAACGATTGCTGAGTAAGGTTTGGTTGATGGTTTTTGGTTCAATGGCTCTCTCTTTATTCAATTCCCCCGCTTCGGCTCAGGTGAATACCGTAGAGTTCGGCAAGAACCGCGTACAGTTCAAGAAATTCAAATGGCAATATTATCAGACTGATAATTTCAATTCGTATTTCAGTGAAAATGGTATGCCACTGGCAAAATACGTGGCGCAGATTGCCGAACAGGAACTTCCTTCCCTGGAGCAGTTTATTGAATATGGCCTTCAGCGCAGGGGGAATATCGTAATCTACAATCATTTTAACGACCTCGAACAATCGAATATCGGGTTGAGCCTCGACTGGCAGACGACTGGTGGGATCACCAAGCTTGTCAATAATAAAATGATCGTTTATTATAATGGTGATCACAAGAATCTCAAGCGGCAGGTAAGGCAGGGAATTGCCCGTGTGCTGGTTGACAATGTGTTGTTTGGTGATGATCTTGGGGAGTTCGCCACAAACCAGGCGCTGTTAGACCTTCCGAAATGGCTTGTTGACGGATATGTTGAATATGCTGCCGAACCATGGAGTACCGAACTGGACGACCAGCTGAAATCGGCCATCCTTTCAGGCAGGTATAAGAATTTTTACCAGTTTGCTTATGAAAAACCCACCCTGGCCGGACATTCGTTCTGGTATTATGTAGCTGAAAAATACAAAAAGGAAAACGTTACTTATTTTTTATATCTCGCCCGTGTTTACCGGAATCTGAACAGCGCATCGAACAGAATCGCGCGAAAGAAGTTTAAAGAAGTGCTGAAAGATTTCATGGCTGAACAGGAGGAAAAATATTCAAAGGACATCCGCGGACGCCGCAACTTCCCGAAAGGCACGGTATCGGTTGTTGAAGAAGTTCGTCCTAATAAGGATTTTATTCGCTTCACAGCTAATCCCGCTCCCAGAAGCCAGACCTATGCCGTAGTAGAATACATCAACGGTGTTAACTGCGTGGTGCTTTATGAAAACTACATCAACCGCAAGGTGTTGCTGAAGAATGGAACACGCAACAAAGAAGGCGAGATCAATCCAAACTATCCGCTGCTTGCATGGGATCCGAAAGGAACCCGGCTTGCCGTGATGTATTGGGAGAAAGGAAAGATCAAATTATTTGTGTACGATGTTATTGCGAGATACAAACGCATCAAGCTTGAGCTTTCACAATTTGAACAGGTGCAGAGCATGCAGTTCATGCTGAATGACAATACGCTTTTGCTGAGCGGTGTGCGTAAAGGACAATCAGACGTGTTTGTTTATAAATTGAACAATGAAAGCATCGACCAGATCACCAATGACGTTTATGACGACCTTGATGCTTCGTTTGTAGCTTTTCCAAATAAGACCGGCATCATATTCAGTTCAAATCGTCCAAACGAAACTGCAGTCTCGGCCGATACTTCAATGCCGGCTGAACAGTTTAATATTTTCCTGATCGATAACTGGAGCAACAATGATTTCCGGCAGATCTCACAACTGACCACTTTAAAATTCGGCGACGCGCGTTTCCCTTCGCAATATAATGGAACGCATTTCACTTTTGTGAGCGACGAAAATGGTATTGGTAACCGTTATGCCGGCTTTTTTGCAACAGAGCGCGCGGGAGCCGATACGATCTACAGGGTTGGCGACATGTTCCTCAGGAACCCGGATGACCAGGAACTCGACTCAACGCTGAAAGCATACGACCTGGCACAGCCCGACTCAGTATTTCTTGTATCGGTAACTACCGATTCGGCTTACATTTTTCCATTGACCAATTACCAGAGCAGCCTGATAGAAACCAAAACCGCGGGCGACCAGGGTCAGGTGAGCGAAGTACGCCAGGAAGGCGATCTGAAATTCCTGTACAAACTGAAAGTGGATGAAAACGCACTGCGCCGCAGGAATATCAATGCACGGCCAACGGATTACCGTAAAAAAACAATGATCCAGGCCCAGCTTGCAAGCGGTGAAGCTGTGCAACTGAAGCCAACTGCGGAAGATACCACCAGACGAACCGATTTCTTCGAAAGCGAATTTGATAAAGAACGAAGGGACTCTGCGCGTGCCGGCAGGGTGATGCAAACTGAAGATGCAGAAGAAGAAAGCGTCATCGGGAAAGCAAAACTGTTTGATTACCGGCTTAAGTTCTCTGTAGATAATTTCTCAGGAACTTTTAACAACGACATCCTCATCAACAGGTACGAACCATTTACTGGCTCACTGCCTATCAGTCTGACCAGCAGCGGAGCATTTAATGGAATGCTGAAGGCTTCGGTATTTGACCTGATGGAAGATGTGAGATTTACGGGTGCTGTTCGACTTCCTTTCTTTAACGGTCAGGGCTCCGGCGCGCAGATCGGAAATGGAGGCGCGAATGTATTCATCGCCGATAATTCCGCTTTGTTCGACGGAGGTGGTGAGTGGTTTGCGCGGGCTGACTATTTAAAGAAACGCCTCGACTATTCGCTTATTTATTACCGTAAGACGGAAGTCGGCGACGCGCAGGTAACTGACAACCCTGCCGATATCCTGAATGCGAAACAGATCAGCAACCTTTACCAGGGTGTGATCAAATTTCCGTTCGATAAAGTAAAAAGCATACGCCTGATGTTCGGTATCAGGACCGATAAGATTGTATTGCGTCCCGCGGGCATTGAGCGGCTTGACACGATTGCACTGAAGATCGGCGACTTCAACAAGCAGACTTTTGGTTTGATGCGACTGGAATATGTTCACGATAACAGCATCATGAAGGCGATGAATATCCTGAATGGACTTCGGTATAAAGTATTTGTTGACTGGAACACACAGCTCAACAAGGCAAGCAATACAGAAGGAAGGTTCACATTCAACGCGGGATTTGATGCCAGGTATTATTATCCTATCTACCGCAATTTTATCTGGGCGGTGCGTGGTGCTGGTGATTTTTCGTGGGGCAACCGTAAGATCGTTTATTATCTGGGTGGTGTGGATGGTTGGCTTTTTCCGAAATACAACCAGTTCCCTCAGCCACAGGATAACAACTATGCTTATCAATCACTGGCAGTTAACCTGCGCGGTTTCCGCCAGAATACTGCCAACGGAAATAATGCGCTTATTGTTAACAGTGAGTTGAGGTTCCCTGTATTTTCAACCTTATTCAACAAACCTATCAACAATGCGTTCCTGCGCAACTTCCAGCTCGTACAGTTCTTCGACTTTGGAACCGCGTGGAATGGAACATACTCTAAGATCGAACGTCCTTCAGTCACTTACGGAACACAACCGGTAAGTGTGATCATTAAAGCCGGTGGCCTCGGTCCGTTTGCGGGGGGATATGGTTTCGGAGCAAGATCAACTCTTTTGGGTTACTTCCTGCGTTTTGATGCGGGATGGGAAATGAATGGGTTTTTTAAAGGGAAGCCGTTGCTGCATGTGGCGATGGGGATAGATTTTTAATTAGCTGATTTTGCCAATTAGCAAATTAGCCAATGATTAATTTGGGAATTTGAGGATTTGAGGATTTGAGGATTTGGGGATTTGGGGATTGATTGGATGATTAATTGATTATTTGATTTTTATTTGCTGATAAAATAGTTAGCCGATTAGGGATACTAATCGGCTATTTTTTTTCGGATCGAAGATGGGATTCGGGTTAGATGGATTCGCTGAATTATAATGCTTCATTTTCAATTGCTGAAATATCCCTCATTCCAGCACCCACCCTTTTGCATTTTTCATTTTTCATTTTACATTTTCCAT
>DASWTK010000167.1:0-13607 GCA_036402175.1 Chitinophagaceae bacterium
CTGCCATATGATTTGCGGATGCCTTTTTTAATGTATTCGATCGCGTCTTCTTTTGGCAATACATTGCTGATCGCGAAGAAGCATGTTTGTAATATAGAGTTGATCCTTGAACCCATATTGGTCTCACGCGCGACCTTTGAAGCATTTATCACAAAGAATTTTAATTTCTTTTCGATGATCTCTTCCTGGATCCTCTTTGGAAGGCGATTCCACACATCATCCTTTTCAAATGGCGAGTTCAATAAAAAAGTGGCGCCGTGTACTGCATCTTTCAGTATATCGTATTTCTCGAGATAATGAAAATGATGACAGGCCACAAAATTCGCGGCATTGATCAGGTAGGTTGATTGGATAGGTTCTTCGCTGAAACGCAAATGGGAAGTAGTAAGTGATCCTGATTTTTTTGAATCATACACAAAATATCCCTGCACATGATTGTCGGTCACCTCTCCAATGATCTTAATAGTGTTTTTATTTGCACTCACTGTTCCATCGGCGCCAAGTCCGAAGAATAATCCGCGGAACAGGTGACGGTCTTCCAGTGAAAAGTTTTTGTCATAGTCAAGACTGGTAAATGTTACATCGTCTTCTATGCCTATTGTAAAGCTTTTTTTCGGGCGTTGTTTGCTCAGTTCTTCAAAAATGGACTTTACCATTCCCGGATTGAATTCTTTTGACGCAAGTCCATACCTGCCACCGATAATTACAGGCATATCATGCTCCCACGAAGCATGCATCGCATTCACAACATCCATGAAAAGAGGTTCACCGATTGCGCCGGTTTCCTTACACCTGTCTAAAACTGCAATTCTTTTTACACTTTCCGGTATCGCATCAATAAAATGTTTGACAGAGAAAGGCCGGTACAAATGCACCTGCAGGTATCCAACTTTTTCACCCATGCTCAACAGATGATCAACTGTTTCTGCAACCGCGCCTGAGCCCGAACCCATAATTATGATGATACGATCGGCTTGTGGTTGACCGTAATATTCGAACAGTTTATACGACCGGCCTGTCAGCGCAGCAAATTCATTCATAGTTTCCTCAACTGCATCCGGAACATTCCAGTGGTATTTATTAGCCGCCTCCCTGCTTTGAAAATATACATCAGGATTCTGCGCAGTACCGCGGATAAAAGGATTGGAAGGATTCAACGCACGGCTTCTGTGCCTGGACACATCTTCTTCATTGATCATCTGCCTGATCACATCATCGCCAAGCACTTCAACTTCATTCAATTCATGTGAAGTACGAAAACCATCAAAAATATTCAGGAAGGGAATGCTTGATCTTAGTGAAGCAGATGTTGAGATCATTGCCATATCGTGCGCCTGCTGCGGACTCGATCCGAAAAGCATTGCAAAACCTGTTGAGCGCACCGCCATCACGTCGCTGTGATCACCGAAAATCGACAACGCATGCGTTGCCAGAGCCCTTGCCGCGATATGAAAGACCGTTGGAGTAAGTTCGCCTGCGATCTTATACATATTCGGGATCATCAGCAGCAATCCCTGTGAACAGGTAAACGTAGAAGCCAGCGCGCCGCCCTGCAATGCACCGTGAATGGCGCCTGCCGCACCTGCTTCGCTCTGCATTTCAACAATTTTGGGCACCTCTCCGTAGATGTTTGTCTTCAGGTCGCTGCTCCACTCATCGGCCCACTCACCCATGGCAGAAGAAGGCGTTATTGGATATATGGCGCATACTTCGCTGGTTTTGTATGCTATATAGGCTACAGCCTCATTGCCATCCATTATAGAAACCACTGGTTTGGTAACAGCAGGCTCACCCGCTGCGGCAGTTGGAGATGTTAGTGTTGTTTGCATAATGAGCAATTTGAATTGAAGTAGGAAAGGTACCCATGAGCTTTACTAAAAAAGATGATTGCAATCATCGCTTCATAGACATAAATCAATCAAATCATTGACTTTTCTCATGCTATTTTAAGCGTAATCAGATTTCCTTTACCCATAATATCATTTAACTGCTCATTCAATTGATATGGAAACCCTCGAAAAAAATGTAAAAGACCCCGGCTTCTTAAAAGAAGTTGACGACGTGGTTATCAGATTCTCAGGTGATTCCGGCGATGGAATGCAATTGACCGGAATGCAGTTTACCGATACGGCGGCCTTGCTTGGGAATGACCTGAGCACTTTCCCCGATTATCCATCGGAGATCAGGGCACCAATAGGGACCGTTGCGGGAGTATCGGGTTTCCAGGTGCACATCGGCAGTAAAGAAGTATTTACTCCCGGCGACCAGTACGATGTGCTGGTTGCAATGAATGCGGCGGCACTGAAGGTTGACCTTCCACGGTTAAAAACAGGAGGCGTGATCGTTGCAAACACGCAGGGCTTTGATTCAAAAAACCTGAAGCTGGCGGGTTATCCCGATGGTGTCAACCCTTTGACGGATAATTCTCTTTCCAATTACGTTGTTCATAAAGTTGATGTAACAAAACATACAAAGGAATGCCTGGCCGAAACCGGACTGGGTATGAAAGAAATTGAGCGTTCGAAAAACATGTTTGTACTTGGATTGCTTTTCTGGATGTTCGATCGCACGCCAGAACATACGATCAATTACATCAATGAGAAATTTTCAAAGAAACCGGAGATTGCAAACGCTAATATCAGGGCGCTTGAAGCAGGATGGAATTATGCCGGCAACACAGAGATATTCACTTCACAGTTCAGGGTAAAGCCTGCGAAACTTTCACCTGGTACTTATAGAAATATTACCGGGAATCATGCAGCTGCTATTGGTTTGATTGCTGCGGCTGAAACTTCAGGACTTCCTTTATTTATCGGGTCTTATCCAATCACTCCAGCTACGGATATTTTACAGGAACTTTCAAAATACAAGGCGAACGGTGTAAAATCTTTCCAGGCCGAAGATGAAATAGCGGGGATCTGCTCAGCCATCGGTGCGTCATATGCGGGCAGCCTTGCTGTGACCACAACATCCGGCCCGGGCATGTCACTGAAAACTGAAGCGCTGGGACTGGCAACCATGCTGGAAATTCCATTGGTTGTGATCAATGTGCAGCGCGGAGGACCGTCAACCGGGCTTCCTACAAAAACAGAACAGGCCGATCTGCTGATGGCAATGCATGGAAGACATGGTGAAGCGCCGCTGCCGGTGCTTGCTGCTTCGTCACCTGCTGATTGTTTTGAAACAGTATATGAAGCGTGCAGGATAGCGGTTGAACACATGACGCCTGTGATAATGCTGAGTGATGGTTATATCGCCAACGGATCGGAACCCTGGCGTTTCCCGACAGAAGAAGAACTAACCCCTATCAATATAAATTTCAAAGAATCACTGGAAGAGGGTGAGATCCTCCAGCCATACAAGCGCAACGAAAATTTTGTGCGGCCATGGATCAAACCAGGCACCAAAGGCCTGGAACACCGCATTGGCGGTTTGGAAAAAAGAGCAGAAACCGGGCATGTGTCTTACGATCCAATCAATCACGAAGCAATGGTTGGTCTCAGGTTTGCAAAAGTGAAAAAAATAGAAGACCTGATCCCCGCTGTTAAGCCCGATAGCGGAAGTGAAAACGCAAAACTGGTTGTGTTAGGCTGGGGATCAACCTATGGCGCCATCAAAACCGCCGTACAGGATCTGATCAAAGAAGGGCACGACGTAGCGCATATTCATTTGCGGTATATTAACCCGTTTCCAAGAAATCTCGGCAGTCTGCTGCATGGTTACGATAAAATACTCATCCCGGAAATGAATTCCGGTCAGTTGCTGCAATTGATCAGGTCAGAATTCCTGGTTCCCGCAGTTGGTTTTTCAAAAGTGCAGGGAATGCCATTTACCACCATCGAACTGAAGGAAAGAATTGTTCAATTACTTAAAGCTTGAGTTATGGAACCAGTCAGGGTACAAAACGACGTCAAACTAACCACGAAGGACTTTGCATCTGAAATGGATGTAAAATGGTGTCCCGGTTGTGGCGACTACTCTATATTGAAACAGGTTCAAACTGTTTTTCCCGAACTGGGTGTCCCCAAAGAAAATTTTGTTTTCATTTCGGGTATCGGATGTTCCTCACGTTTTACTTATTACATGGACACTTATGGCATGCATTCCATTCACGGAAGGCCTGCCGCCATTGCTTCTGGTGTTAAGGCTGCAAATCCTGACCTGAGTGTATGGATCGTTTCGGGTGATGGCGATGCGTTGTCCATTGGCGGAAACCACTTCATTCATTTGATGCGGAAGAACTTCGACGTAAATTATCTGCTGTTCAATAATCAGATCTACAGTCTTACAAAAGGACAATACTCTCCTACTTCTGAAAAAGGAAAAGTAACGAAAACTTCGCCCTACGGATCCATTGAAGAGCCATTCAATCCATCTGAACTTGCATTGGGCGCGAAAGCAACATTTGTAGCCCGCACGCTCGACCGCGATCCGAAACACATGCAGGCGATGCTGAAAAGAGCTTATCATCATAAAGGAACCTCGTTTGTGGAAGTGTACCAGAACTGTCCGGTTTTTAATGACGGAGCATTCTTCGCGTTTTCCGACAAGGAAACTAAAAAAGAAGAGGCCATCTTCCTTGAACACGGCAAGCCGCTGATTTTTGGTCAGTACGACGATAAAGGGATCAGGCTGGATGGTCTGACACCGGTTATTGTTGATGTTTATGATGAATATATCAACGATCTCTGGGTGCATGACGAAACCGACAAAACAAAGGCAAACCTGATCTCAAGATTTTTTGATACCACATTCAATGGAATACATTTTCCGAGGCCATTTGGCGTGATTTACGCTGAAGATCGCCCCGCCTACGACGAATCGTTGCAGGAACAGGCTAAGAGATTGAATTACAGAATGGGTAAAACACCGTTGAACAAGATATTGTCAGGGGACAAAACGTGGAATATTTTATAGCAATTACATAAAAAAAGACATGTAATGTCGTAAATTTCAAGCTGAATCAAAGACCCAAAGCTAACCATATGGGGCCCTCGTCGCTTATCATCTTAACAATCGCTGCCGTACTTTTCGCTGCCGGCGGCATACTTGCAGGCAGGCTGTTCACAAAAGGAAGCTCAAACCTGCAGAAAGGACAACCGTATGAGTGCGGTATTCCCACCAAAACTTCACCCTGGCACCAGTTCAATGTAGGTTATTACCTGTTTGCACTGCTGTTCCTGATATTCGATGTTGAGCTCATTTTCCTGTTTCCCTGGGCGGTTGTAGTGAAAAAACTTGGAATGATCGCCCTGGTCGAAGCAGGCATCTTCATTTTCATATTATTCATGGGCTTTTTGTATGCCCACAAAAAAGGAGCGCTGAAATGGGTGTAAGAGAAGAGATCCGCGAAACAAATAAAGACTTTCCCGGCCAGGTGATCCCGGTACCCGGCGGTGGCATTATTGCCTCCACCATTCAGGACATCATGAATTGGGCGCGATCCAATTCTTTATGGCCACTGACCTTTGCAACCAGTTGCTGCGGAATTGAAATGATGAGTGTTGCTTCTTCAAAATACGATTTCTCAAGATTCGGATTTGAGGTGGCCAGGGCAACACCACGGCAGGCCGACGTGATCATCATTGCCGGCACTATTGTGAACAAGATGGCGCCGATATTAAAAAGATTGTACGATCAGATGGCCGATCCCAAGTACGTGATTGCAATGGGAGCCTGCGCCATCAGCGGGGGTCCGTTCTTCTACAATACTTATTCTGTTGTAAAAGGAGCCGATCACGTTATTCCGGTTGATGTATATATTCCAGGTTGTCCTCCCCGTCCGGAAGCCCTGCTTCATGCGCTCATAGCATTGCAGGAAAAGATCAAAAGCGGACTTACGAGAGAACAGATCAGGGATGAAAAATCGTAACTATGACGAACGAAGAAATAAAAAGCTCCCTATCCGGCATCCTTCCCACGGCCACCTTCGATGAAACTGGTGAATGGCTGAATATTCTGATCGATGCTTCTGAATGGAAGGGACTCGCTACACATCTTCGAAATGAACCATTCAGCTACGACTATCTCTTCTGCGTTACCTGTGTAGACTGGAAAACTCATTTCACGGTAGTATATCATCTTAGAACAAATACCTCACGTCATATCATCGTTGTAAAAGCGAAAACAGACCGGCTTGATCCGAAAATTGAAACCGTTTCAGACATATGGAAATCGGCGAATTTCCTGGAAAGAGAAGTGTTTGACCTGTTCGGAATTCAATTCATTCATCATCCCGACCTGAGAAGATTGATACTTGAGGACGATTTTAATGGTTACCCTTTACGAAAAGATTTTGAAGATCCTGTTAATATGATCAAACTATAACCTGTTGCGGCTTGTTGCCACAAACGGAGGAAAAAAAGCTTATGTACACCGAAACACAAATCATTCAGAATACCAGGTCGCTGGCACATGAAGGCGAGCCCGATGATGGAGAACTGGTGATCAATGTTGGTCCGCAACACCCCGCCACCCACGGCGTATTGCACCTGGTGATCACGCTGAATGGTGAAACGATCACAAAGCTGGAGCCTCATCTGGGATATATACATCGGTCTATAGAGAAAATGTGCGAGAGCCTCACCTACCGCCAATTCATTTATGTTACCAGCAGGATGGATTACCTCTCTGCGCATATCAATAATCATGCATGCGCAATGGTGGTTGAAAAGGGCTTACAGGTAGAAGTACCTCCGAGAGCGCAATACATTCGCGTGATCATGGATGAGCTTACCCGCATTGCGTCGCACGAATTATGGTGGGGCGCAATGGCGATGGACCTGGGAGCCTTCACTCCTTTCTTTTACGCATTCAGGGAACGCGAGACCATCAACGATATTATGGAAGAAACCTGCGGCGCAAGGCTCACCATGAATTATATGGTGCCGGGTGGTGTGATGGCTGATATTCATCCCGACTTCCAGCGAAAAGTAAAAGAATTTATACAGCTGTTCAAATCAAAGATTGATGAGTACGATGAGCTGGTAACAGGCAACATCATTTTTCAAAGCCGCATGAAAGGCGTTGGCTATCTGTCAACCGAAGACGCTATTTCCTACGGATGCTCAGGTCCTGTTGCCAGAGGAAGCGGTGTAAGCTGCGACATCAGAAAGTGGTATCCATACGAAGTTTACAACCAGGTGCAGTTTGATGAGATCATTGAAACAGGAGGCGATTGCTTTGCGCGCTACATGGTAAGAGTAAAGGAAATGAAGCAGTCCGTTCGCATCATTGAGCAATTGATAGATAATATTCCCGAAGGAGACTACCAGGCAAAAACCAAGGCTGTATTGAAACTACCGAAAGGTGAATTTTATTCGCTCGCGGAAACTGCCAGAGGAGAACTGGGCGTTTACATAGTCAGCGAAGGCGGTACTACTCCTTACAGAATAAAATTCAGGTCGCCGGGATTTTCAAACCTCTCTGCTCTTGAACAAATGGTAAAGGGAAGCAAGATCGGCGACCTGATGGCAACCATGGGAACACTTGACCTGGTGATACCTGATATTGACAGATAAACAAGAAAATTTTTATGTTCAGTCTGCAAGGCATAACAAAAACAATCGAGAACTGGCTGAATGCTAATTTCAGTCCTGCCTGGGTATTGATAATCGAAAGCGCGATCGTGATCCTGCTGGCGATTAGTTTGTTTGCTGTTCTCGGACTGGTACTTGTATGGATGGAAAGGAAGGTAGCCGCGCATATGCAGATACGTTTGGGTCCCAATCGCGTTGGTCCGATGGGAATATTTCAAACATCAGCCGATACGCTGAAGCTTATTATGAAAGAAGGACTGACACCGGATGGAGCAGATAAGTTCCTGTTCAACCTCGCACCTTTTGTGGTGATGATAGTAGCAATGCTGTTGCTGGCTCCAATTGCGTTCTCAAATGGTTTTCAGATCTGGGACATCAACATAGGCGTATTGTATATAACCGCCATTTCTTCGCTTTCCGTGATAGGAATTCTGATGGCGGGTTGGGCAAGCAACAATAAATACTCACTGCTCGGTGCAATGCGAAGCGGCGCGCAGATCGTGAGTTATGAATTATCGGCAGGGCTTTCCATTCTTACCATTGTTGTATTATGCGGCAGCCTGCAGATCACCGAAATCATCAACTCGCAACAGAATGGATGGTGGCTTTTCAAAGGTCATATTCCGGTTGTGATCTCATTTGTGATCTTCATTATAGCGGTAACAGCCGAAACCAATCGTGCGCCATTTGATCTTGCGGAAGCAGAGTCTGAACTCACCGCCGGTTTTCATACAGAATATTCAGGGATGAAGTTCGCGCTCTTCTTCCTTGCTGAATATATAAACATCTTTATTGTTTGCGCAATCGGGGCTACTTTATTCCTGGGTGGCTGGATGCCATTACACATCGGGAGCTGGCAGGGCTTTAACAATGTCATGGATTATATACCGGCATCGGTCTGGTTTTTCGGAAAAACATTCTTTCTGATATTTCTGATCATGTGGTTCAGGTGGACATTCCCAAGACTGAGAGTAGATCAGCTGCTGAACCTGGAGTGGAAGTATCTGTTGCCGATAAGCCTGGTGAATCTGTTAGTAGTGACGGTGATGGCCATCATGGGTTGGCATTTCTAAAATTAAAACTATGTTCATCAAACAATATATATCCGACATCTTTAACGCAACACGTTCGTTGCTGAAAGGAATGAAACGCACAGGGTATTACTTTGTGAGTCCTCGTGAGATCATCACCGAACAATATCCCGACAACAGGGATACGCTTAAAATGGCGGAGCGGTTCAGGGGTGAAGTGATCATGCCACACGATGAGAACAACGAACATGCCTGCACCGGATGCACCGCCTGCGAACTCGCCTGTCCGAATGCAACCATCAAGATCATTACCAAGTTTGATGTAACGCCCGAAGGCAAAAAGAAAAAAGCGCTGGACACTTTTGTTTATCACCTGGAATTATGCACTATGTGTAATCTATGCGTTGAAGCCTGTCCTACCGACGCGATTAAAATGGGGCAAAATTTCGAACACAGCGTATTCGATCGCAGTAAGCTCACAAAAAAATTAAATAAACCAGGCTCTAAAATCAGGGAGGGTATTGAATAATGAGCGCATCTGTCATTATGTTCTATGCAATTTCCGCGTTCATCCTTGGCGCAGGACTGCTTGCGGTAACCACCGCAAAAATATTCAGATCGGCTATCTGGCTGCTGCTGTCACTGGTAGGTATTGCCGCACTATACTTCTGGATGAATGTAGAATTCATAGCAGCCGTTCAGATCATTGTGTATGTTGGCGGCATTGTGGTGCTGATCATCTTTTCCATATTTCTTACACAGCAATCGGGAAAAGAAATGCCGAAGCCACTGATGAAACGCTCGATCTTCTCAATGCTGGCCGCGCTGTTTGGATTAGGATTCAGTTTCAACCTGATCAACCAGCACGGGTTTAATGCTGTATCAACAACCCCCTTCGTTGTTTCAGTTAATGAAATGGGAACGCAGATGCTGAGCACCACCGAGTTTGGCTACATCCTGCCTTTCGAAGTGGTGAGTATGCTGTTGCTGGCGGCAATGATCGGATGTATTGTGATTGCCATGAAGTCGCCGGTTGCAAAACCATTAAAAAAGAGTGAAGAAGAACAGGCGCCAAAGGAGGCTCCCTTTTCATCTTTTACACCATCGTTAATAGCTGAAGAGTCATAAAATGAACGAGATACCATTAACACATATTCTGTTTGTCAGCACAGCGCTGTTTTTCATTGGCATGTATGGCCTGTTCACCAGGCGCAATATGATCACCATGCTGATGTCGGTAGAACTGATCCTGAATAGCGTGAATATCAATTTTGTTGCTTTCAACAAGTATTTATATCCTGAAAAACTCGACGGCGTTTTCTTTACCGTTTTCATTATAACCATTGCGGCTGCTGAAGCGGCAATAGCCATTGCCATTATCATAAATCTGTACAGAAGCCATAAATCCATTGACGTTGAAGATGCGGCAGAGTTAAAATTCTAAATCATGTCCAACTATCTTTACACAGCCCTGATACCACTACTGCCACTTGCCACTTTTGTGTTGCTGGGGTTGTTCGGCAGAAAATATTTCAGAGCTTCATCAGGCATTATTGGAACAGCTTCCCTTCTTGCTTCCACCATTCTTTCCCTTGTGGCGGCTTATAATTATTTTTTTGTTGATGGTAAAGTGAATGGAATTTATCAAAAGATCATCGCCTTCAAATATACCTGGCTTGAATTTTCTCCGAACGTTTCTATCGATATGGGCATTATACTTGACCCCATCTCGGTGATGATGCTGGTTGTTGTGAGTTTCATTTCATTAATGGTACATATTTTCAGCCTGGGTTATATGAAGGGCGAAACAAGGTTCGCTACTTATTATTCGTTCCTTTCTCTTTTCAGCTTTTCTATGCTGGCATTGGTTATTTCATCGAATATTTTCCAGGTGTACATCTTCTGGGAACTGGTGGGTGTTTCTTCTTTTCTGCTCATCGGTTATTATTACGACAGGCCATCGGCGGTGGCCGCATCGAAAAAAGCTTTTATTGTAACCCGGTTTGCCGACCTGGGATTTCTGATCGGTATACTGATATTAGGGTTTTACAGCGGCACACTCGACATTGGTTTATTGATTGAAAAACTAACGTCGCCACTGTCAGCAGAATTTGCCGCCATCACAACCGCTTCTTTCCTCGGACTATCGATGCTAACGTGGGGACTTACACTTGTGTTCATTGGCGGCGCCGGTAAATCAGCAATGTTTCCGCTTCACATATGGTTGCCCGATGCAATGGAAGGTCCAACACCCGTTTCGGCCCTGATCCATGCTGCAACCATGGTAGTAGCAGGTGTTTACCTGATAGCAAGGTTATTCCCTGTATTTTCCGTTAATGAGCCAGCGCTGGATATTGTTACCTGGGTGGGAGCAGTTTCCGCCTTGCTGGCAGCAGTCATCGCGTGTACACAAACCGACATCAAAAGGGTGCTGGCATATAGCACCATGTCGCAGATCGGCTACATGATGTTTGCGTTGGGAGTCTCTGGTTATGGCGGAGAAAACGGACTGGGATATACTGGCTCCATGTTCCACCTGTTCACTCATGCATTCTTTAAGTCGTTGTTGTTCCTTGGCGCAGGTGCTGTCATACACATGGTGCATAGCAATGAGATCAAAGATCTGGGTGGACTACGGAAAGTTATGCCGGTGACGCATATTACCTTTCTGGTTGCCTGCCTCGCCATTGCGGGTATTCCGCCTTTTGCTGGATTTTTCAGCAAGGAAGAAATACTGTTGGCGGCCTATCAATCAAATAAACTGGTTTACGGCATCGCGTTGTTCACAGCAGCGCTTACAGCTTTTTATATGTTCCGTCTTTATTATTCGATCTTCTGGAGAAAAGAACCCCGGTTACATATACACGCAGATCATGGCGAAGGAACGTTTTCAATGAAACTTCCACTCGTGATCCTTGCCTTGTGTACGATCGGAGCTGGCTTTGTTCCCTTTTCACAATTCATAACATCCGACGGCGCGCCGCTTGCAACGCATTTGAACCTTGTTTTTTCAATTGCTCCTGTTGCGCTGGCATTGCTTGCTATTTTATTTGCGGCTCGTCTTTATAAATCAGAAAACGAACGCCCGGCCAGGCTCGCTTCATCGCTGGGAGGCTTTTACCGCATGGCAAAACAAAAATTCTATATTGATGAGATCTATCTCTTCATAACCGACAAAATAATTTTTAACCTGGTTGGAAGGCCAGCTGCGTGGATCGACCGGAATATAGTTGACGGGATGATGAATGGACTGGGGTGGGTAACAACAACATCTTCGAACGTTATTAAAGGACTTCAATCAGGCAGGATCCAAAGTTATGCCCTGTATTTTTTTGCAGGCATCGCCGGACTTGCCGTATTGTTTATTTATTTCTGGAAATAAAAGAACATGAACCTTACACTGCTGATATTAATACCACTACTTACCGCCGCGGGCATCTTGTTTTGCAGGGGCCTGAAACAGGTGAGGATGTTATCGCTTTTTGGATCTGTAATTCAACTTGCGCTATCATTTTACCTGCTTTTAGCTTACTGGCAGCAACAGCCTGCCGCTCCTTCATCCATGATGTTTGAATACAGCTATTCCTGGTTTCCGGCGCTGGGTATTAATTACCATGTTGGGGTTGATGGAATTTCCATTGCAATGATCCTGCTTACGGCCTTTGTGGTGATCGCGGGCGTACTTGTATCGTGGACAATGGATACCCTGAGCAAGGAATTTTTCTTTCTGCTGATGTTGCTGAGTGTGGGCGCCTATGGGTTCTTTATTTCATTGGATCTTTTCACCCTGTTCTTTTTCCTTGAAATAGCGGTGATCCCTAAATTTCTGCTTATCGGCATTTGGGGAAGCGGCAAGAAAGAATACAGCGCCATGAAACTTGCACTGATGCTCATGGGCGGATCGGCGTTGGTTTTTGTTGGATTGGCAGGAATCTATTTCAGCACCAACTCTTACGATATCATGGAGATTGCAAAATCTCCCGTTTCTCTGCAGGCGCAAATGTTATTTTTTCCTTTCGCGTTCATAGGATTCGGAACGTTCACCGCGCTGTTTCCATTTCATACCTGGGTGCCCGACGGTCACTCCTCCGCTCCTACCGCGGCTTCCATGTTCCTTGCAGGCATTTCAATGAAGCTTGGCGGTTATGGATGCCTGAGAGTAGCTACCTTTTTAATGCCCGATGCGGCCGAAGCTTATTCATGGGTGATCATATTGCTTGCAACCATCGCCATAATCTACGGAGCCTTTGCTACCATGATGCAGACCGACCTCAAATACATCAACGCGTAGTCATCGGTCAGTCATTGCGGGTTTGTATTGCTGGGAATTGGAATGCTCACCAAAACATCCATTAATGGAGCGGTGCTGCAAATGGTATCTCACGGACTGATGACAGCCCTTTTCTTCGCCGCTATCGGAATGATCTACAGCCGGACGCATACAAGAAAAGTAGCGCAGCTTGGAGGGTTATTGAAAGTAACGCCCTTTATATCTACCGTATTTGTAATAGCGGGTCTTTGTTCACTCGGATTACCGGGCTTCAGTGGATTTGTAGCGGAAATGACCGTATTCATGGGTTCCTGGCAAAATCCCGATGGATGGTACAGGCTTGCTACAATCCTGGCTTGTGCGTCAATAGTGGTAACAGCGGTTTATATATTACGCGCAACCGGAAAGACCATCATGGGACCGATCAACGCAACATATGAACAAATATCTGATGCACGCTGGAATGAAAGGCTGGCTGCGGGATTACTGATCGCGGGAATTGTCGTGATTGGCGTTGCCCCGTTTCTGATCAACCAATTGATTACACCTGGCATAGATACGATCATGGAGAAATTTGCAAGGGCTGTATCGCTTAAATGAACCAACAATGTGGACCGACTTATTAATATTAATGAAACAGGAAATGGCAATCGTTGCCATGATCTTCATCCTGTTATTCCTTAAACTGGGCAAAGAGCGCAGCAACGAAAGTTATATCAATATCATGAACGTGCTGCTGCTCGTGAACCTGGTAGTTGGTTTTTTCTG
>DASWTK010000168.1:0-2790 GCA_036402175.1 Chitinophagaceae bacterium
ACCACGCCAACTACGGTTGCTTTTATACGGCCATCCCAGAAATCAATATGTTTTCCCAATACATCCTGGGGATTACGTATTCCGAGCTTCTTAACAAAGGTTTCATTCACAACCATCTCTCTCACCGTATCGCTGGGATAATATTCCCTTCCCGCCACTATTTTAAGATCATATGTATTAAAATAGTTTACGTCAGCCCATTTAAGATTTGCTGCGAACTCTGAATTCTTAGTGGAATTGTCCCATTTGAAATTGCTGTCCCAGTTTCCATTATCAGATGGGCTTGTGAAACTGAATGTCAATTTTTTAATGCCGGGGTGTTGTTGTAGTTGATCACGGAATGCTTCCATGCGGGAGCGGCTGATGCTATCTCCGGGAATAGGTACAGTAATGATGGCGTCCTTGTTAAACCCGAGTGAAGCCTTTTTAAAATAATCCATCTGGCTGACTACAATCAGCATTCCTATGATGAGCACCTGTGCAATCGCAAACTGCAAAACAACCAGTCCTCTTCTTAATGAGATGCCACCTGCCATTTTAGGAGTGATCCTGCTCTTGATGGCAGTAATTGGATTAAAGCCGGACAGCACCATCGCCGGATAAAATCCTGAGAGCAATACAACCATCACTGTTGTTACAACCAGGAAAACTATAATGTATGGATTCTTGTAAATTGTCAGGCTGAGGTTAAGTTGAAGAAGCTGGTTGAGTAACGGTAGAGCAACCGCAGCAATGAGAATAGCAACCAGTACTGAAGATAATGTGATCACGGCAGTTTCACTAATGAACTGAACCGCCAGCTGCGTCCTGTTACTACCTAGCACTTTTCTCACGCCAACTTCCTTTGAACGGTTCACTGCCTGAGCTGTAGCCAGGTTGATAAAGTTCACACACGCTATGATCAGCAGGAAAATTCCGATCAGGATAAGGGCTATTATGATATCACGGCCAAATGTACGTCCACTGAAATTGCCAAACCTGTCGTCAAAATGCATCTCTTTCAATGGCTGAACTATCAAGCCATCCCTTATATATTCTGCAGGTTTGTGTTTTTTGTTGAAGCCAACGAGTGCATTATTAAATGATTTTTCACTGAGTTCTGATGGCAATACTGCAAAACAATAAGCCTCGCTGTTGATACTGATCCAATCATTGAGATTGGAATTTACACCGGTTCTCTTAAGTGTTTCAAATGAAACCACCACTTTAAGCGGAAAATCGGTATTGACTGGAACATTCTTTAAGATTCCGGTTACCTTCAGCAACAGGTTATTTTCGTATTTGATGGTTTTTCCAATTGCCTTCTTCCAGTCGCCATAATAACGTTCTGCAGTTTCCTGCGTAAGCAGTACTGTATTTGTTTCAATCAAAGCCGATTTAGGATTGCCTGCCAGCAGTGGAAAGTTGAAGATTTCAAAGAATTCAGGTTCCGCAAAAAAGATCCCACGTTCTTCCATGAATTTTTTCGCTGGTTGACCTTCTTCATCAATCGTAACCTGGTCATTATTCACTCCGTAGATGCGTGCTACTTTTTTCAGTTGCGGAAAATCAAGCCTTAATGCGGCTCCTACCGGAAATGGTACACCGGAGCTTTCAAAAGTTCCCTCAGGAGTTACCGATCGGGAGACCACCTTGTATATATGTTCTTTCCCGCTGTGAAATTTGTCGAAACTGAGTTCAAACTGCACTACCAGAAAAATTAAAAGGCTGGCAGCAATACCCACCGCCAATCCAACAATATTGATGACGGCATAACCCTTATTCCTCAGCAGATTTCTAACAGCGGTTTTAAGATAGTTCCTGAACATATTGTTATGTTATGTGTTTTGGGTTTTGAGTTTTGGGTTGGGTTCGTGAGGTTTCTGATTTTATTTTGTATTTGGAGTTTTGAATTTCAAATTTCGGGTACCCAAAACCCAAAACACAAAACTCAAAACCCAAAACTCATTCGGTCCGCAACGCCTTTACCGGATTCGCAACCGCAGCTTTGATCGACTGAAAACTTACCGTTATCAGCGCGATCACCAATGCAGCAATTGCAGCAATTGCAAAAATCCACCAGCTGATTTCCACCCTGTACGGGAAGTCCTCCAGCCAGTTATTCATTGCCCACCAGGCTACCGGGAATGCAACCACTGAGGCTATCATTACCAGCTTCACAAAATGCTTTGATAACAATCCCATAATGCTAAGTACACTTGCACCCAATACTTTCCTGATACCAATCTCTTTTGTTCTTTGCTCAGCACTGAACGCCGCAAGCCCGAACAAGCCCATACATCCTACGATGATGGCCATGATGGTGAATATCCACATCAGGCTAGCCAGCTTCTCTTCATTCTGATACATCTTTCCATAGGTTTCGTCCATGAACTTATAATCTAACGGATACCCGGGAGCGAATTTGTTCCAGGTATCGGTTATAAAAGCTATCGACTTTTGCATATCGGCAGTCCTGAGCTTCACCGCAACTTTAAAGTTCACCTGCGGATAGATATGAATCACAGAAGGAACTACTTTTTCGTGCAGGCTTTTATAATGATAATCCTGTACTACTCCAATCACTTTTCCTTTTTTTACAGGGTTCAGCGTATCCTTTGGAGCCCATTCATTCCAGTGGATCCTCCTGCCGATCGCATCTTCCGGTGTGCCGAATCCGAATTCCTTCACAGCGGTTTCATTGATGATGAAGGCCTCATTTACGTCGGTCGACATTTCCTTTGAAAAATCCCTTCCTGCAATGATCCTGAGTCCAAGTGTTTTCACATAATCGTGATCGCCTACAAATAA
>DASWTK010000169.1:0-12688 GCA_036402175.1 Chitinophagaceae bacterium
CATTTTTTGTTCAATACCCTTAATAACATTTATTCCTTTTCACTGGAAAATTCAACCAAAACGCCAGGTATGATCCTGAAGCTTTCATCGCTGCTCAGTTATATGCTGTACGACTGTAAAGCAGAAGAAGTATTGCTTGAAAAGGAAATAGAAGTAATGAAAAATTATATCGACCTGGAAAAAGAACGTTATGGCAACAATATCGACATCTCACTCAATATTGAAGGCGACGTAAAAAACAAATTCATCGCGCCATTATTACTGTTGCCATTCCTGGAGAATGCCTTCAAGCATGGAACATCAGAGCAATTGGAGAAACCATGGTTGAGCGTTGACATAACCGTAAAGGAATTTACGATGCGCTGCAAAATAGCCAACAGCAAAAATGAGTTTGTCCCGTTCAGCAAAACCGGAATTGGAATTCAAAATGTAAAAAAGCGGCTCAGGTTTTTATACCCCGACAACCATGAACTGAAAATCTCTGATGAAGGCGCGTTTTTTGTGGTATCACTAATGGTGAAGCTGGCAAACTTTCAGATGGAGTATCAGCCTTCGCCAAAAATTACTTCAGCCATACCTGAAATTAGTTCAATATGAAACTGCGTTGCTTATTGATCGATGATGAACCGCCTGCATTAAAGGTTCTGGCTTCTCATATTTCTAATTTAAACGGACTGGAAATTGTAGGTCAATGCAGCAATGCCATTGAAGCCCTGGATATACTTCATCAAAAAAAAGCCGACGTCATTTTTCTCGACATCAAAATGCCGAAGATGCTCGGCACAGACTTTCTGAAAAACTTATCGCACCCACCTAAAGTGATCTTCGTTACCGCTTACCGCGACTATGCCGTAGAAGGCTATGAACTGGATGCGGTGGATTACCTGGTGAAACCGGTCTCTTTCGAACGTTTTGTAAAAGCCATTACCAAACTAAAAAGGACCATGGGCCAGGAAACCCAAAGCCAGGGCACCGATTATCACTCAAATCCCGAAGCGTTTGTATACCTGAAGGTCGACAAGCACATGCAAAAGATCATTATTAACGAAATAACCTACATCGAAGGCTGGAAGGATTATATCAAGGTTTTTCTTACCACCGGTAAAAGCGTGCTTGTAAAACAATCCATCAGCGCCATGGAAAACCTATTCTCAGATTATAAATTCATGCGGGTGCATCGCTCCTATTTGGTATCGGTAAATAAAATTTCCGGGTACAACGGAATTTCTGTGCAGGTTCAATCAACCGAGATACCTATTGGAAGGTTATACAAACAGTCGGTGATGGAGAGGCTGGGTGCCCGTTCGTAAGATATCTTAGCGGTTTATCAGAATATTGTTCTTTCCCCATACCGACATTGCGTCAAACACCCCGGAAAGACTCTTGCCCAACTCAGTAAGTGAGTACTCAACACGGGGTGGTATTTCTTTGTATTCTCTTCGTGTTATCAATCCGTGACGTTCCAACTCTTTCAATTGCTGGGTCAACACCTTTCTTGAAATGGTTGGAATTCTGGCGGCAATTTCTCCAAACCGCTTTTCTCCGGTAGACAGGTAATACAAAATAATGGTCTTCCACCTGCCACCAATATATTCAAGCGTTGCAGCTATCGGGCATCCAACATCGTTATTAAAATTTGCCATATTAGTTACTAATTAGTTACCACTTTTTTGCCTGTTACCAAAAGGTAACAAACGACATTTTCAAACTATCTGCACTTCATTTGCGAAACAAAAATAGTTTAATCCCATTTTAGAAAACCATCGTATGATTTTGATAACAGGAGCAACAGGTAATTTTGGTGGCAGCACTGCTTTATACCTGCAACAAAAAAACATCGCATTCAGAGCAGCTTCAAAGCATTTGGAAAAATTACAGAACCGTTTTGGAAAAGAAACAGAACTGGCAGTATTTGACTGGGATAAGCCTGAAACATTTTCCAGGGTGTTGAAAGGAATAACGACCGTTTTCATTGTACCGCCACCTGTAGTTACAAACGATTTTCATATCAAGGCAAAACCATTCATTGAAACCGCAAAAGAATCAGGAGTTACCCACCTTGTTGTTTTGACTGCTTTATATTCAGACAATCCAGACAGCATTTTTTACGGGACCGAGACCCTGGTAAAAAATTCGGGCATTGATTTCACGATCATACGGCCATCTTTCGTGTTCCAAAATTTTTTAAACCAATTCCTGCAATCTGTTCGCGAAGGTGTAATTGTTGCGCCTTCTGAAAAAGGAAAAACCTCATACGTTGATATAAGAAACGTTGGAGAAGCGGCTGCGGTTGTATTAGTAAACCCGGTTTCCCACAATGGGAAAATTTATAATATTACAGGCAGTGAGGCCCTGACACATCATCAAATGGCCGATATTTTTTCTCAGCAATTATTAAAACAGGTAGTGCATATCAGCCCTACACCGGAAGAATTCAAAAAAAGACTGGCAAGCTTTGATCTTCCCAGGCCTTTGTATGAATTTCTGGCTGTATTATACGGCACCATAGCAAAAGGGCAATGGCAGGAAGTGAGTAATGACTATAATTTACTGACAGGTAAAAAACCTGCAACATTTGCAGATTTCGTAAAAGAAAACCGAAGTGTTTTTTCTGGCCAGTAATAAATCTGCAGGATGAAAAAGCAACCGGCAACAGCAACTTCCCGTAACATGGTAAAATTTATTTTAAATATGACCGGGAAATCGGTATATTAGGTTACAAAGCCTTCCTTTAAAAAGCGTAACATACCCTCACTGGCATTTATTTTATTTCATCACTAAAACTTCTGCAATGAAAATGAGTTTATCATTCAGCATGGTATTATTTGCATTGATGGTACTGGCTGGATCCTGCAAAAAAGAAATCAGAAATGAATCGGCAGATGAGAATTTGGTATTGAACTCCGGCAAGGCGGTTTCCAATGGCGCAACAGAACATTCCCAAATGACACAACTACTGCAGGCAGTCAGGGAGGCAACTGCCCGTTTTCACTCTACCAACCAGGCTATCAGAGCGGGATACGTGCCCGACGATCATTGTGTTTCAGTACCTGGTCTCGGGGGAATGGGTTACCATTGGGCAAATCCTACCCTGGTAGATGCGGTTTTTGATCCGTTGAAGCCCGAAGTGGTTCTATATGCAACCGGTCCTGGCGGCAACTTACGGCTTGTAGCAGTTGAATACATTGTTGTAAATACCGGGCAGGCCGCCCCAACCTTTGCCGGTCAGCCATTCAACGTTGGCGGCACTCCCCTTCCCATACCGCACTGGAGCTTACACGTATGGTTATACGAAACCAATCCATCCGGTATATTTATTCCTTTCAATCCTAATATTAGTTGTCCTTAATCAACTCAGGATATTCAATTGCAAAAGCCTCACAAGTTTTATCTTGTGAGGCTTGTTTTATTTAGCATTAAGCCCTGTCAAATCCATTTCTTCCTCGAAGCCAGTAATATCAGTCCAATACGGTTGTGGACATTCAGTTTTTCCATCACGCTGTTGGCATAGCTTTCAACAGTTCTTGGACTTAATGAAAGGCTTGCTGCAATTTCCTTGTAGGTAAGGTCGGTACAAAGATGGGGTAACAATTGTTTTTCTTTTTCACTCAGCTCACGGTGGGTGACTTCCTTCTTCAGATAGTCTTTTGCAAGTACTTTGCTTACCTGCGGACTATAGTAAATTCCTTCTTTAACAACAGTGACCAGCGCATGGGCTAGTTCTTTCTGCCGGATACTTTTAACAAGGTATCCTTTTGCGCCGGAGCGAATCATACGAATGATCTTATCATCATCGTCCTGCATGCTCAATGCCAGGATGAGTATTTCGGGATGATTCGCAGTAAGCCATTCAGCCAGGGCATAACCGTCCATGCCAGGCATTTGCGCATCGAGTATAACAAGATCGGGAACGTTACGGGGCTGCTTGAGCTTCTGGATAAGCTCCGGGCCATTACTGCAAACGTACAGGATATCAAAATTTGGAATGGTGTTGATCATGGTAGCCAAAGCTTCGGCGATCAGGATATGATCATCCACTACAACTACACTATGTCTCATATGCCAACGATTTACGTAAAGGCACCCTAATCATGAGACTTGTACCATTGTCATTACGCCATTCGCATTGGGCGTTGATGGACTGGATGCGGCTGTTGATCGTAAGAAGCCCGCTTCCGGAATTAACCTTATACGAATTTATGTTTTTCCAGTCGATTCCGTTGCCATTATCGCTGCAATAAATTTCAAGGGTGTCGGCCAACGGCTTTATCTCGATTTTTATAGTTGTACACGAGCTGTGCCTGAGGCTGTTTTGGATAAATTCCTGGCAAATGCGGGCTAATGTCAGCTCTACGCGTTCGTCGCATGGATGGTAGTTCTCCGGTGACACAAATACAGCGGTGCAAAGTCCGCTTTGGGCCAGCCTGTTCATCTCCTTTTCAAGGAAATGAACAAAGCTGAAATCGGAGAAGTCGTGCGATACAAGGATCTTGCTAAGGCTGCGCAGTTCGTCGAGCGAATCGCGGATCAAATTGCTTTGCGATTCTATCTGCTCTTTGACCGCGTCAATATCGTTGAGATAACGGGTGTTTTCCATCTGCAGGTACACCAGGGTAAGCTTTTGGCCAATGGTGTCGTGCAATTCTCCACCCAGGTGCTGCATCAGATTTTGTTGAATTTCCTGTCGGGCTTCCAGCAATTGCTGCTCATGACGGAATTCCGAATCTTCTTTTTCCTTTACAAAAAGCAGCTGTCGTCTTCTGAAACTGACAATGATGAGAAAAATAGCCATCACTATCAGGAAGCCGGTAAGCGCCAGCGACAGAAAAAAATCACTCAACGGTTTTTCGCCCATATGATTCCAAATGTGATTAAACCATACATTATATAATTCAAAGCGAAAGACAGGTAATAAGACGGCCAGAAAATCCTTTCATATACAGCAGGCAGGTAATTATACACGGCGCGCAATGGCAGCGTGATCATGTAAAACAGCAACGTGCCCAGAGCCAGGTAAAACAACGCATTGTTGTAAACACCCGAAATCAGTCTGCCATTCATGCATTCATACAAATAAAACAGGCTGCAGGCGCAAACCATTGTAGCCAGTATAACATAGTTGCGGGTATCAAATTTTTGAATGCCCGATATAACAACATAAAGAGCGAGTAAAGTTGCTACTCCTATAAAAACCTTTATGATGATACGCCAGGGTCTGAAGTCTGTATTTTGATAGAATAATAAAAACAGGCATGTAAACTGAACGGGTATCATAATATTAAACCAATAACTGTTTTTAATAAAAGTAACGGTGCCCGATGCGGTTAATTTGCCCATGATTTCTGTAACCATAATGGCCGCCATCAAAACCGGTATGAATAGAAAGCCCGAACGTTTCAGTCTTTTGAAATAGATCATCGATGCAATGAAAGCTATTCCCTCAATTACAAGTAAGATCCACACCAGTAATTCTCTTGTACTCATAATGGTGACTGTTATTGCCTGGTCATTGATAACAATTCTGCGTTACAAGGGTCAGGAGGCGGACAAAGTGTGCCCTGGTTTTTTGCTACATCCTGTTCATTTAACAGCATCAGGGTTACAGGTTTTCCCGGTTGTTGCGCCTTATAAATATTACCAAGGGGCATAGGAACTCCTGAGCCGGAAACATAAGCAGGGAAGAATTCTACATAAGTATTACGGGTATTGAGGTAAGTTGGGACAAGCAATAATGAATGCCTTCCCTTGAATGTCTGATTAGGGATGTCTGCCGGAGTTAATCCGGGGTATGCTGCATAATAGAACCTTATACCAAGATCACCTGGCCGGATGGGGCTACCATCTTCTTTTTTATTGCCATTTTCGGCAACCATTTGCTCCACCTTGCAAATGAACTTTTTGATGCTGTCCATAGGGAAGGTGATAAACCTGCTGTCTGCAAACTTCTGCTCAGCATTGTCCCTGCCAAGATGCCCATTGAGTTGGGTATTGATACCCCGCCACTGCTTGTCGCCGTATTCCTGGATCCTTTCGAGTGCTTCTGGCAACGATACCCATACCATATCACTCTCACACAGGGTAGTATGCTGGTGGCCGGCAGAAGATAAGGTCATCGGTGCACTGGCCTTATCGCCGGTATAAATGTAAGCAGCGGTAACGGCAATGCCTAAAAAAGCCATTACAATCAGAATAATTGATATGGGTTTCATAAAAAAAGTTTTGGGTGAATGAATCACTAAAACTATTTCCATTGTTCAGAATTTAAAAAATCTCAACCCGGCAAAAAAATCACATAACGTTTAGAACCCTTAACCAGACTGCATTTGGTATTTTTTTGATGGCGATACATCAAGCAGGCAACTACAGTAATAATACGGTAGTGCCGTTGCCGTATTATTTGGATAAGGGCCGGGTAACTATCCTCTTGTATTCGGGAATGCAGTCCCGCAAATTTGTACTTCTCGCATTGCAGCAATGTTAATCTGTAATCCCCTTGAAGTATTGAATAACCATTAAAATGTAGATTATGCCTACGAAATTCAGAACATCGCAAGAAGAGGGAGAATATGAAGTTCCCACCTCTGCCCCCACATCAACAGCAATGAAGGGGTACAGTATTAAAGGAGATGACAAAAGATCCAAAATGCAATCCCAGGCTACCGAAGTTTCGGAAGTGATGGGCGCTACTGAATCTTCAGAAGTGGAATCTTCCTCAGTTACCGGTTTTATGGATGATAATCACACATCCATGAGCAGTCCTTTTCGCAGTACAGAAAGCGAAGATGAATCTTCAGAATCTTCAGGGTCTGGCGAAGAAGCTGCCGGAACTGAATCCGAATTCGAAAGCGTAGAAGGCTGGGCACCACCTGAGCCTACCGAATCGGGCGAAGAAGCCGAGCCGGTGGTTGAAGCGTCATTCGCCGATAAAGAGACTTCGGAAGGCGGACAGGAATTCTTTGGGGCAATTGCAGGATTGCTGGCTCCAATGATCCCAACGCTTATTAAAGCAGTTGCACCAACTGTAGTGAAGGCAGGGTCGAAACTTGCAGGGGGACTCATCTCCAAAGGCGTTAAGAAGATCGCTCCGCAAACACTGAGCGTTATCAACCGTCTCAAAGCTTTGGGATTGAATATTCCTCCCAATATTTTGGGAAAACTCGAAACCAGCCAGGACGAATTTGGTGATGGTAGCGAATCCTCTATGGTCAGTGAATCTGATCTTGAAACGCTGCAAAGGCAACTGGATCAAATCGAGGTTGTTATTGGTCCGGATGACCGCGTGCAGATAATGGCAACGAAAGAAATCCCATGGAAACGCATCTGCCATTTGAAGATCACAACAAAAACCGGCAAGTCATACCTGGGCACCGGATTCTTTGTTGGTCCACGCACAATTGTAACAGCCGCGCATTGCGTTTATATCCACAGCCAGGGCGGATGGGCGAAAAATATAGTAGTTTCACCAGCCCGCAACGGATCAGAAACACCATTCAATTCTTTCACAGCCACAAAATTCAGGTCGGTGAAAGGTTGGGTAGTGAACAAAGACAGGAATTATGATTATGCTGCGATTATCCTTGATAAGTCAGCAGCGGTTTCACCGTCGATCGGCTCATTTGGTTTTGGATATTATTCCAATGATTTCCTGATGAACAAACATCTCAATACAGCCGGCTACCCGGGCGACAAACCGTCTGGAACAATGTGGTTCAATGGCCGCAAAGCCAAAGCTATTTCCGACCGCGTTATCACGTACGACATAGATACTGCGGGTGGTCAGAGCGGATCGGCTGTTTGGTTCAAAGGTTTGGACAATAAGCGGATTGTTGTTGGCATTCACACCAACGGCGCTTCCAGTGGAAACTCCGCAACCAGAATTACAAAACCGGTGTTTGACAACATCAAGAAGTGGCGTTCTGAAGGTGGCGATACATTGTGATCACAAATTCAATGGTGAGCTGGGTTCAGGCTCAGTTCACCATTTTTCAAAATCCTTAAAGCCTAAGTTATGGGAGTCATTAAAGGAGTAGTCAGGGATCAGAAAGATGTTCCCCTGGAGGGTTTGAACATCATTATTGTCAGCGGTCCAACACACCCTGATATTACCGCCGTTACAGACAATGATGGGACTTTCTCGTTCAGTGATCTGCGTGCGGGAAACTATATGATAAAAGCTTATGGTATGACAGAGAGTGACGATGTGCCGGTGAAGGTTTACAGGGGCAAAACAACGTATGTTGAGATCTGGATGGAGACGGGGGCGGTGGATGACCAGGGGAATGTGGTGGATGAGGTGTAAGACGATTCAGGCGTTTACCAAATGCTGACTCTTTCCGCTTTCGGCCTGTACATTTTGTGTTTCTCTGTTACATTGAAAGCATTATAAAAGGGCTGAAAGTTCGAAAGGGGACCATTCACCCTGATTTCATAGGGAGCATGAAGACTTGTCTGTAAAGAGTTTTTTATACTGGAAGTAAAAACACTGAAGACCCTGTTTTTCAAAGCGTAAATGATAAAGAACCGCTGATCCGGCGAGAAGCCATCAATCTTTTCACTGCCTTTTCCTTGTTTGGTTTTTTTAAAAGATTCATAAGCAAGGGTAACTCCGCCTAAATCTGCCAGATTTTCATTGAACATTAGTGCACTATTGATACGCAGGGAGTCGTAAATAACATAACCAGCGTATTGATCAATCATTGTTTTTGCCCTGGCTATGAAATTTTCTTCGTCAGCAGATTGCCACCAGTTCTGCAATCCACCTTCTGCATCATACTTCCGGCCTAAATCATCAAACCCATGCGTCATCTCATGGGCAATAACTGATCCGATTCCTCCGTAATTAACCGCATCATCAGCATTAATGTCAAAGTACGGGAACTGCATTAATGCAGCAGGCAAGGTGATAGAATTATGAGTCCAACGGTATTGCGCACCAACATACATGGGAGTAAGAACCCAATGCCTTCTGTCGTATGTTTTGTCAATAGTTGCAATTGCTTCCTTGTAATCATGTCTTGCGATGCTGCGCATATTATGAAAGAAATCATCTTCTTTAATCTGAATAGCATCATGATTACCCCATTTATCCGGATAGCCTACATTAATGATCATGCTGTTTAACTTATGCAATGCCAGCATTTTTGTTTTTTCACTCATCCAGGCCGCATTTAGTATGCGCTCTCTGAAGGTTTCGCGAATATTCTCCGCCATCTCTTTGATAACAATTCTTGCTTTTTCGTCCATAAACGCTTTTACGTAAATCTGACCTACTGCGTCCTTTAAATTCATGGAATAATCCGCAATGGCATCTTCTAACTTAACCGGGGCAAATGTGGTTCCTCTGATAGTTGCTAAATATATGCTCTTCTTATTACTGAAATAATTTCCCAGATTCCATCCGGTCTTATATAAATAATCAAACTTCAGCTTTGCCTTCCATACATCCAGAGGCTCGGATACAAGTAGATCATTAAGGGCTTTGAAATAGTCAGGTTGTGCTATGTTAATGGAATCAGAGTTTATGCCCATTGATCTTAGTAAGAGTGGCCAATTAAGATTTGGGGCCAGCTTACGGGCACCTGCAACAGACATTTTATTGTAGTTCAACGCCGGATCATTCAATTGTAATCCCGTACGCCATGAACCGGCGATCTTTTTCTCCAGCTCTAATATTTCCTTTCCAAGATGGAGTGCTTTTTGTTTTTCAGTACCTATCATCGATAGATAGTCTGCTATTAGTTGAACTAATGTGTTCCTGTTGCGTATACCAATGGAATCCGTCCTGCTATAATTGGAAAATGAACTCCAGAATGTCAGGCCGCCCTGCGTAAATTTTGCAATACTAATTTTGCTGTTGCGGTCATCGGGCCACACCATAAAGCCTAATAATCTCTCTCCACTTTCTTTAGCTAATTCACCGATTATTGGTATAAGTTCCTGATAAGTCTCTGCCGCATCAATTTTTTTGAAGATTGGCTTTAGAAGGCTATATGATGCTTTGTTGACAGAAGCAGTATCCAGTACGCTTTTGACAAAATCAGATACTTTTTGCTCAGCAGTACCATAGATAAAGGTTTTTTTTGAAATGCTGTCCAACAACTTGTTCAGCTTTTGGTTGCTTTTATATTGAACCGTAATAAATCCGCCCCAGTCACCACTCCAGTCTTTATTTGGAAAGTCAGGCTTTTTCAACCAGCCGCCACTAACATAACGGAAGAAATTATCTCCGGGCGAAACTGATGTATCAAAGCTCTGGCGGTCAATAAAAGAAGTTTGCGACAATGCTTTATCAGAAATAATGAAAAGTGCCAAAAAAAGTAAATGCTTTCTCTTCAAACATCTTTCCATATTAGCGATATTTAGAAATGACATAGGAAATCTGAATATTCTCATGTTCTGAGCCAGGCAGATATACAATTGTAAGTACTAAATTTACAGGTATCTTTATTAAAATCTCAGCTAAATGCAGCTTGCCCCAACAATTGCTGCCAGTATTTGCTGTTTGGTGCTAGCCTGTTCACCTTCTAAAAATCTGAACAGCGACAACATCGAAAGCATGTCATACAATAAACTCTTTATCCTGGGCAACACAGCTGATATCGGAGCAAGGGTGCAAATGGAAAAAGATCTGTCGGCTGCAGCAATCGCTAAAGGATATACCGTAGTTAAGGGTATAGACATTTTTCCTCCTTCATTAAAAGACCCCAAACCACCTACCACAGAACAGATTTTAGATTCTCTAAAGGCTACTGGTTGCAACGCGTTAATTGTAGTGAACTTAAAACGTAAAGAAGATCTGAAATATACCCGCGGTGTAAATGTTAAGGGAACTACTCCAATGCTCAGCGGTATAATAGCAAGCAGCTTAGGTTACAGAAATACTAATGCAGAAGAAATTAAGGACGTCAACAAACCAGGTTCGTTTGCATACCAGGATGGCTTTTTTATTACGAGCGACCTGGTAGACGCCAGTACACAAATTGTTGTTCATTCGAACATATCCGATATGATTGAATATTCAAAACTTAACACACTTGGTAAGGAATATTTTACGAACCTTATAAAACAGCTGGAAAAAAATAAGATGCTTAAGAAATAAGCTGTGCGGGCTACTCATATAACTTCTGCTCATCTGTATAATAAGTCTTCGACATCCCCCGATCTTCAATTTGGATTTTTGCACCGGTTGGGCTTTTGTCTTTTTTCTTCGTATGTATATCCATAAAATCCCTCACCTCTCCATTGATCAGGTCCGGATAGCTCTTGTAAATTTTATTGGTAGCACTCTTAAGTACTTTTTTGATATTCTTCGCCAGCTCTTTGATCTTATCATCCGGAATGGCGTTGGCTTTAGAGAACGGAGAGATCCTCGTTTGCCAAAGTATTTCGTCTGAATAGCCATTCCCAATACCGCGTATTACATTCTGATCGAGCAGAATATTTTTAATAGCTGCTTTTCTGTTCAGTGCTTTCTTCAAAAAACTGTAATTAAGTTTTGGATCAAGCGCGTCTATTCCATCTTTGTCCTGCGGATCCAGTTTCACAAATGCATTTTTGAACCGGTCGGCAAGTACCAGGTTGTTCCCGCCTTCAAAATAAAATTCAACTTTAGATGATTTCCTTTCGTTCTTATCATCAAACGGTATCAGATCACCGGTAAGCATCAGATGAAGTCCAAGTATCTGACCATTGGAGAATAAAAACCGCATTTCTTTCCCTGAGCGGTATACATCTTTCAGTTTTTGACCCTCCAGGGCTTTTGAGAGATCTTTTTGGGAATCCTTGATGTTCTTATTATTTACGACTTTGATTTTAGAAAGCTTTTTACCTCCATAGATCTTTTTCAGGTTGCGGCAAAAGACTTCGATATCGGGCAATTCTGGCATAGGAAGTGGTTTTGAAACATAACATTAGGCATTCGCATAGTGTACTGAAATTATTTCTTCTTAATCCCCGCGCGCTTCTTCAATTCCTCCACCGGCATAATATTAAACCGCCCTACTTGTTTATTCCCCTTATAAGTAACCACTTTCAGCATTACTGCATCCTTAGGCGGCGTAAGCGGTGTTTTATATTTAGGATAAAACCTGTCAGGAAATGAGTTATCGAAACTGTAGTAGATATCCAGCCCTTCAACCTCGGTGCTTAATGATACTTCTACAAGGGTGTCCTTTACCTTTTTCACATTAAAAATAGGATCATAAGCACTGGGTGCATACTTTACTTCTCTTTCATCAAACCGGGTGAAATGATCTTCTACTTTACCAAAGAAATGGTTCCAGTTCTTTTTTTCTCTGGGCGACCAAACAGATTCTGCAATGGCCAAAGCCCGCGGCCATAGCATGTATTGAACCTGGCGGAAATTGTATATCTGTTCTGTCCACAAATTACCCTGACCACCCTTGATCAATGTAGTACGCACACTGTCAGGTTGCGGATCAAACTCGTACGTTTTATTTAAACGAAGCGAGGCGTAAATGCGCGTTTCAATGATTGGATCTGCCTGCATGTAATCGAGGTAAGCATAGGTGGTAGGACTCATCACTACCTCGTGTCCCATTCTCGCGGCTTCTACCCCACCCTTCATGCCACGCCAGCTCATAACCGCTGCTGTAGGCGCCAGCCCTCCTTCCATGATCTCATCCCAACCCATGAATTTTTTTCCTTTGGCCAGTACAATTTTTTCTAA
>DASWTK010000170.1:0-10292 GCA_036402175.1 Chitinophagaceae bacterium
GGAAACTGAAAAGAGAGTCGTAAAAGCTTGCATCACTCACAATGTTGGAGTTCAGTCCTACCCCAAGCTTTTCATACCATTTGCCCTCTCCGGCGAATTCTTTTCTTTGAAAAGGATAAAAGGTATTTAGCGTATAAGCGATAGTGGGCAGGTTCAGTGTAATAAGCCTGGTGTTATTGTTCTGTTGGTGATTGGCGCTTAAAGTCAGGTTGCTGGTCTTCCATGTTTTTGAATAAGTAATCGACGAGTTCAGCTGGTTGCTGAAATTGGTGGTCGGGTTATTTGGAACAAACTGGTTGAATTTGGTTGATCCCGCGTTCACCGAAGCCGAAAAAGCGGTTCCCGGTCTTGCTTTGTTATCCATTGCGTGTGACCACGTAATGTTGAATGTACGGGTACTCAGAAATGGTTCTTTGGGATCTTCCGATAAAATACGGGTGTTCTGAACGGCCAAATTGAAGTTTCCGCTATACTTATACCGCTTGCGGTAAGTTGGTGATAGGAACACTGACCACCCCCCATAGGAATAAATATTTGTGCGCAGGGTTATATCGAAATATTCGCTCAGTACCTTATAATATCCCAATCCCTCAAGCCCGATACCGAACTGCTCGCTGGCGGTGAACTGAGGCGGAAGCAGGCCTGAATGCCGTCCCTGTGAAATGGGGAAATAACCAAAGGGCAGATAAATCGGCACAGGCACGTCCTCAAATTCAGGGTGGATAGGACCAGAAACAGCCAGTTTCTGGTTTACCAGCTTCATCCTTTTTGTGCGGAAAGCAAAGTGTGGAGTATCGAGGTTACAGGTAGTAAACCTTCCCCGGAAAGCAAAATATTCATTTTCCGAGATCTTTTTGGTGGTAGCGCCCTGCACATAGATCTCACCGCTCTGCATGTACGTATTCCTGGTAATGCCCTTTTGCGTTTCGATATTATATACGATGGTATCTGCTGTAAAATTATTCTCACCCTGCACGAATTTTGGCAATCCGACCACGTTTCCGATCGAATCGCGGGTATAGGTTGCAATAACCAGCCGTTTGGGCTGATCGAGCGTAATGACCGATCCGGTCAGGTCGAGGTCCTTGTATTTGGTGTTCGCCTTATTATATAATGTGATCTTCTTGGTTGGCACGTCAAGCACTACCGAATCGGAGGCGCTGTAGTCAACCGGCGCATCCAACGAATCCTTTGATATTTTGAAATTGAAGGTATCTGTAACAGTTACCGGAATAGTGTCGCCCGGTTTGCGGGTTGTATCCGGCCGCATCGGTTTAGTGGTATCCGGCCGAAGGGGTTTAGTTGTATCGGCGCGCAGCGGCCTGGTAGTGTCCTGGAAGGCGGTTAACGAATTGTAAAAAAAATGGTTATGGTTATAATTAGCCGGAGCACTCAACGTTAGTATGATTAACATTACTAAAGGATACGCATATATGGAATTCGGAGTAGATTTGCGTCTGCTATTCATACAGTTGAGTGGCGGACAAATGTAACCAATTAAAGGATTAAGAATTTGTGAAGATTAAATGCAAGTACAAAGTATGAAGATACTTAAACGTCGTCCGGTTTTATTCATTGCTACCCTTGCAATGCTGATGATCACTTCATCATTTGGTGACGCGCCGGCAAGGGCGCAGAAGCCAACGCTACGCACTATTATTATTGACGCAGGACATGGTGGTCGTGACCAGGGGGCAAAAGGACTGATATCTACCGAGGCAGCCATTGCGCTTGATATTGCCCTTAAATTCGGCAAGGCGGTAGAAAAAGAATTCCCCGAGCTGAAGATCATTTACACAAGGACGTCCGATGTATTGCCCGGCAATTCAACCAATGCGAGCCTTGCCAACAGGTACCGCGCCGATATGGCCAACCAGGCGAAAGGCGATCTTTTCATCAGTATCCATTGCAACGCGAACGCTTATCCCGCAGGTGGTTATTATGCGAAGCGTGTGGTTGGTTATAAGAACAAAACCACTTATGTAGGTAAGGGAAAGAAAAGAAGAAAAAAAATAATCAAGGCCCCTATTTATGAAAGTTATTGGGTAAAGAATACCACCAGGGGAACGGAAACTTACATCTGGGCAGCTGACCGCAGTGGCTCAAAAAGCGAATTCATCAACCAGACTGAAGAATATGGCGAGGATGTTCAGGATACGCTGAATGTACTCGACCTCACCTCACCCGAAGCAAAGATCCGGGCGCAGTTATACGAAAAACAGTTTTTTGCCAGGAGTGCGCTGATGGCTTCCCTGATAGAAGAAGAGTTCAAAAAAGCAGGCAGGCTCAGTAAAGGCGTAAAACAACGGAATCACAAGGGCATCTGGGTTTTACAGGCAACGGGAATGCCCAGCATTCTGGTCGAGACCGGGTTTGTTACAAATAAAGAAGAGGAAGAATACCTTGTAAGTGATGATGGCCAGGAAGAGATCGTAGGCAATATGCTGGAAGCGCTCCGGAAATATAAAAAAGAGCTGGAAGCCATGCGCACAGTGAATACCCGTTGATTTACAGCCACCGTAATTCCTGCATAAAGATTCCCCAATTCATGGCCGGTAAACTTTTTGCTACATTTGTTTCTGTATTTCAATTTTTCATCATAATTATCGCAGATTCAAGTTATTGCCTGCAAAAATTTTACACGGAATGAAAATAACGAACGAAACCAAGATCGGCGCCCTTGCAGCTGTTTCCATTGCAGTCCTGATCCTGGGCTTCAACTATCTGAAAGGAAAAAAAATATTTGATAAGAATAAGCGGCTTTATTCCGTGTTTACAAAAGTGGACGGACTGGCTGTTTCTAATCCGGTACTGGTAAATGGAATGCAGATAGGAAAAGTGGCTGAAGTGCATGAAACCGACATGAACCTTACCGGGGTTGTTGTAGCAATTGATCTGCTGAAAGACTATAATATCCCGGATAACTCATTAGTGTTTGTAAACAAGGAATTGCTTGGAACGCCATCTCTTGTTATCAGGAAGGGCAACAGCAATACCTTTCTCCAGCACGGGGATACTGTAAAAACCACTTACAAACCTGATGTTTTTGAGAACGTGCAGGCAAGCATCAACCCAGCCATCAATAACCTGAACAGCGCCATACAGTCGCTGGAAGTATTGATCGCGAATGTGAACACCATGTTCGATCCCAATACAAAGAATAATTTTCAAAGCATCATCTCCAATATGGCCGCTTCCACTGCTTCATTAAGAACCATGCTGAATGCGCAGACCGGAATTATGGCACAGACGCTGGGGAATGTAAATACCTTTACCAGCAACCTTAACAAGAATAACGAATCATTGAACCGTACTGTTTCCAACCTTGAAACCGCCACATCCAAACTAGCCGCTGCAGATATTGAAAAGGTAATTCAAAGCCTTCAGGCAACTGCCAACAACCTGAATGAGGTTACCACCAAGATCAACAGCAATAATGGTTCGCTGGGTATGCTGCTGAACGATAAAAAATTGTACAGCAACCTTGAGAACTCGGCCCGCAGCCTGAACATATTGCTCGACGACCTGAGGGTAAATCCAAAACGTTATGTGAACATTTCACTGATCGGACGAAAAAACAAAGGCGGTTTCCTTGAAGCTCCATTGACCGACACAACCAAGCGGTGATCAAAGAATGAACAAACTATTCGGAACCATTATTTTTTGCCTGGCATTTCTATGCTTAAAAACCTATGCCCAAAAGCCTGTTGAGATAACTCCTGTCACAGACACGGTTTCAATTGTGAATATCCTTCATGCCGACAGGCTTGGATTTTCAAAACGCGATACCGCGAATGTCATTCAATTTGCCGCGGGTAAGGTGGAAGCGCAGCAGAATAATACGATGTTCTATTCAGACAGCGCGGTGATGAATCAACAGAAGAAAATATTTGAAGCGTTTGGGAATGTACACATCAACGACAGGGATAGTACCGACACCTATGCGCAATACATGCGTTATTATTTTGAAAAGAAGCTCGCGATCCTTCAGAAAAACGTACGTATGACCGACGGCAAAAGCGTACTTACCACGCAGGAGCTTGAATACGATCTGAATCAGAAAGTAGGCATTTATAAAAAGGGCGGTAAAGTGGTGAATGGTGAATCGGTACTTACCAGTACTGAAGGAACTTATTATGATGACCTGAAGGATGTTTTCTTCCGGAAGAATGTAGTGCTTATCGATCCGAAGTATAAATTATATGCCGATTCGCTGTTGTATAATACTGAATCGGAGATCGCAACTTTTATCGGACCCACGAAGATCATAGACAGCAGCGGACGTGAGATCACCACCAGCGAAGGTTTCTATGATACGAAGAACAGGATAGCTAATTTTCTCGGCCGGCCTGTTATCAAAGATCCGAAAACACGGACATTTATCAGTGGCGATGACCTGTTCACTGATGATAATACAGGCTTAAGCACTATCAGGGGCAACGGAGTATATGTTGATACAGCTGCCGGCGTTTCAGTGCTTGCAAACCTGATGATATCTGACAGGAGAAGCAATACCCTGATGGCGACATTGAATCCGTTGATGATCATCAAGCAGGAAGAAGATTCTATCTACGTAACAGCGGATACGCTTTTTTCGGGGAGGCTCAGTGATTCGGTTGCTGTTGATTCAGCAGGCGTTTTAAAGGATACAGCAATATCATCTGACAGCAGTTTCCTTTCTAAGGATTCTGCAGTGACAAGTGAAAAACCCGCAAAGGATACGTTGTCAAAAGTAACCAGCATCGCTTTAAATAATAATGAGGCAGACAGTAATGCCAACCGTTATTTCCAGGGATACCATAATGTGCGGATTTTTTCCGACTCACTGCAGGCGGTAGCTGACAGTTTATTTTATTCGGGCCGTGATTCGATATTCAAACTGTTCAAGGATCCTGTGGTTTGGGCCAATATGAACCAGATCACCGGCGACACCATTTACCTGTTCACAAAAAATAAAAAGGCCGAGCGTTTATATGTTTTTGAAAGCGGGATGGTGATCAACAAAAGCGACAATAACCTGTACAACCAGATCCGGGGAAATACGCTGAATGGTTATTTTAAAGACGGGGCGATGGACTTCATGAAAGCGAAGGGAAATGCCGAAAGCATTTATTACGTCAAAGATGAGGATAGCGCTTACATTGGTGTAAACCGCACTACCGCGGATGTCATTGATCTTTATTTTAAGGAGAAGGAATTGAACAAAGTAGTTTATCGTAACGACGTTCAGGGTACAACCATCCCATTCAGGCAGGTTAAGTTTGATGAAATGCGGTTGCGGAATTTCAAATGGCTGGAAGACAGAAGGCCCAAGTCGAAATACGAGCTGTTCGGCAATTAGGACCTAACAGTAACGCCTATCCTTAATTAGATAATTCTCTGTTAAATCACCTGTCCCCCGAAATCGTCTGGCATTATTTTCGTTCTCACTGATTAAACTATAGCTATGATGCGCAGAATATTTGCCCTTGCTTTGATCCTGTCGGCCACTTCATTTTCATTGCTCAGCGCCCAGGATTATAAAGTCGCACTTGGTGTCCGCCTCAGTAATGCTACTCCTACTCTCAGCAATGCCATCACTTTAAAGTACAACATGACGCAGCAGCATTCGCTGGAGGGCATTGTTTCGTTCGGCTCCCGGTTTGGTATCGGAGCATTGTATGAGATCAATAGACTGACCACTGTACAGGGCTTGAACTGGTTCTATGGCGGAGGCGCATACGTTGGGTTTGAGGATGGCGATACTTACCTGGGACCAACGGGCATCATCGGACTGGATTATAAGTTTCCTAATATTCCGCTCAATCTTTCGCTCGACTGGAAGCCCGAGCTTGATTTTATTCCTTCAATCAATTTTGTTCCGGACGCGTTTGGGTTTTCGGCAAGATTTACGTTTTAGATTAGCCAATTGGCCAATTAGCCGATAAGCCAATTGAAGAATTTGAGGATTTGGGGATTTGAGGATTTGAGGATGAATTGGGTGATTGTCCGATTGGATAATTTATTCTTTTCTTTCAGGCTTGTTTCATTAGCTCGACAGTGAAACTGAGGGTATTCCCTCCCTCGCCTCGATTAATTAATTATCCAATTATTTAATTCATCCTCAAATCCTCAAATCCCCAAATCCTCAAATTCCTCTCTTCTCTTCTTTTTTTAATCAAATTTTAATCTTAACGTCTTGTTAATAATTTTCTGCCGTTTTTGCGGTTTTTTGCTGGAATTTCCTTTATTTCGCCCAGTAACCGCAACTTGCCAATGCTTAAAAAGGAACGACAAGCCTTTATTTTACACCAGGTAAATCTGCATAATCGTGTATTGTCGTCAACCCTCAGTCATGAGATTAATGTGTCGGAAGACACAATAAGGCGGGACCTGCAGGAACTGGCTGATGAGGGCAAAATAATTAAGGTTCATGGCGGTGCCCTCTCCCATTCTTTTAACCAGATTTATTATCCTTCCAATAACGTCTACTCTCACAACCACAAAAAGACAATAGCGCAAAAAGCCGCAAGCCTTATCCGGGATAATATGTTTGTTTTGACCGGCGGGGGAACCACAATTGTAGAGCTGGCAAGAGCTCTCCCACCTGCCCTTCGCGCAACTTTCATTTCAGGCAGCATACCAGCAGTACTGGAATACATGCACCATCCAAATATCGACGTGATTCTTATTGGCGACAAGGTCTCAAAAAATTCAAAGATCACGGTAGGCGGCGAAGCCATCGCCCGGATCAGGCAATTGAAGGCCGACCTTTGTTTCCTGGGGATCAATGCAATTGATATGGATCATGGAATTACCGATAACGACTGGGACGTGGTGCAGATCAAAAAAGCAATGCTTGAATCATCAAAGCAGGTGATCTGCCTTACTATTGCGGAGAAAATCAATTCAGTGCAGCCAATTCAGGTATGCGGACTTGACAAGATTGATATACTGATTACCGAATTGCCCCCGGACGATCCTATGTTTGAACCATATATCCGGGCGGGAATCAAGGTTATCTGATCCAATCCTGTGAAAATAAATTGGATAAGGATACAGCTACTTTATAATAAGAGTTGTCATATTTAAAATGTAAAAGGTAAAATGTAAAATGCAAAAAGGAGTGACAGCATTTTGAATTTTACATTTTGAATTTTACATTTTACATTTTGCATTTCATCGATTTTACAAGTTCAAAACAAAAAACTGCTATGCGAAAACTTTTACGACTGCTGTTGGCAACTGGTATATTACTAACCGGTTTCTTTGCTTCAGCACAGGAAAGAACCGTCAGGGGTGTCATACTCGCAGATGATACGAAGGCTCCACTCCCCGGAGTTACCGTAACAAACCGCAATACCCAGAAAAGTACACAAACCGATAACTCCGGGGTCTTTACGATCTCAGCCGCAGACGGTCATGTTCTGGTGTTATCGTATGTGGGTTACGCCCAGCGTCAGATCACTGTTGCCGCAAATACAAATTTTAATGTAGTGATGACGGCTACAGCCGGCCAGCTCGAAGAAGTGACCATCTCACAGGGTATACGAAGACAGTCACGGGCGTTGGGATACGCAACCCAAAAAGTATCCGGTGAAGATCTAACGGTAGCAAACCGGGATAACTTTTTTACTGCCCTGCAGGGAAGGGTATCTGGTCTTACAGTCACTCCTACTTCAGGTGTACCCGGAGCATCCGCACAGATCATCCTGCGCGGACCTGTTTCATTTGATGGAAACAACCAACCGCTGATTGTAGTGGATGGTTTGCCAATTTCAAACAAGACCATCAGCCAGGGTAACCTGATCAGTGATCGTCCTAACAGAGACAACGACTACTCAAACCGCGCGATAGATATAAATCCGGAAGACATAGAGGATGTCACCATCCTTACTGGTCCTGAAGCTGCCGCATTATATGGCACTGAAGGAGCCTCCGGTGTGATCCTGATCACTACCAAAAGAGCCAAAGCAGGTGCTACAAGGGTGACCTATGGAACTTCATTAACTGCAACGCGCAAACCTGAATTACCCGAAATACAAACTATTTATGATCAGGGTACCAATGGTGTGGTAAATAATCTTACCAGGACTTACTTTGGACCTAAATATGCTGAAGGCACACCTATTTATGATAACAGGAACAAATTCTTCAGGGTGGCTTTTTCGCAAAAGCATGATTTATCGGTTGAAGGTGGAACAGAAAAACTCACTTTCAGATTTTCACCCAGTTTCAGCAGGTATGATGGAACAGTTCCTAACACAAGGTTCGACCGCACTTCATTGCGGTTGACCACTACTAGTCAGATCAGCGACAAGTTGAGAATGGATGCCGCGTTCAACTATATCAATACTGATAACAAAAAGGGCTCTAAAGGGGCCAACAGTTATTTCTTAAGCCTTTTAAGTTGGCCATCAGATGACGACATCACTGATTATCTCAGGCCAGATGGAACCCGCAGAAATATTGCCGGTGTTGGCGTGAATGAAATAGATAATCCTTTCTGGGATGTGAACAGGAATATCAACAGAGATAAGACCAGCCGTTTTCTCGGCAATGTATCGGTTACTTATTCTCCTCTCAATTGGTTGAGCGTTACCGGTCGTTTCGGTGGTGATATTTATACCACTGAGGGAAACAGGACCTATCATCCGCTTTCGTTCAGCGGATTCAGCGTAGGCGGTCTTCTCGAGAACTATGTGGACAATACGAGGTATTATAATGGAAGCCTTGTTGCGAATGCCCGTGGGAACTTCGGCGATTTTTCAGTTAAAGGTTCTGTTGGTGGCAACTTCGACAACAATAGTTCAGATATCGTTTCTTACAAGGGTGAAAAGTTTTATGTGGCCGATTATAATTCTGTGAATAATACAGACCCTGCAACTCAACGGAGTTTAAGAAGTATCATCGAAACTAAAAAGTTTGGATTCTTTGGTAATACAGAACTAGGATACAAGCAAACCATCTATCTTTCTTTGACCGGTCGTGTTGATGCTTCGTCCAACCTCATCCCGAACGATCCTTACTTTTTTTATCCCGGAGCTGGATTAAGTTTCATCTTCTCAGAATTGACCAAGAATAGATTGCCCTGGCTCACATATGGTAAACTGCGCGTAAATGCCGGTACAACCGGAAAGGATCCACGCAGGCCATTCCTTACCAGTTCAAGGCTCGACCCACAGCTTTCCAATGGAGGCGGATTCATTCTGAATGTGACGCTCGGAAATCCTAACCTGAAAGCTGAATACACCCGCGTCTACGAATTCGGAACTGAACTCAAATTCTTGAACAACCGGATTGGGTTTGATATCACTTATTATAATCAGAAGTCCAAAGATCAGATCACTGCGCCCAGGTTGTCATATGGAACCGGTGGAGTGCTTGCTTATCTGAATAGTGGAGAAGTGGAGAATAAAGGTATCCAGGCTCAGTTGAATGTGCTGCCTGTTCAGAACAAGAATTTCAGATGGAGGTCAATCGTGAACTTCACCAAGAATTCCGGCCGGATCATTTCCACTCCCGCCAATCAGAAAGTGTTCTACCTTTCTGATACCTGGCTGTACGCAGGTGTTCGCGCAGAATTCTCACTGGGTGAATCCATCAGCAGCCTTGCTTCACAGGGATTTCTTAAGAACAATAATGGACAGGTCATCATAAGTCCCACATCCGGACTTCCGGTTCGTGACATCAACTTCACACAGCGTGGCGACCGCGCTCCGGATTTTTCAATGGGTTTTGTAAATCAGTTCACGTATAAAAACTGGAATTTTTCATTTGTCTTCGATATGAGGAAAGGTGGCGACATCTTTAATGGTAATGAGCTCTATCTGACAACGATTGGTTTAAGCAAAAAAACACTTGATCGTGAAACTCCAAGAGTGATCGAAGGTGTGTTGCAGGATGGGCTGGAGAATACAGCAAATCCTACAAAGAACACAATTGTAGTGATACCGTATTATAATAACGGATACTACAACTCGTCATATTCTGAAGAAGAATTTATTGAAAGTGATATCAACTGGTTGCGGTGTCAGGATGTAAGTTTGTCTTATGTACTTCCTTCAAAGCTTGTATCGAGAACAAGGGTATTCAAAGGAGTTACTGTAGGATTGTCTGCGGCGAACCTGTTCATTCTCACAAATTATTCCGGCGTTGATCCGGCGGTGAGCGGACTGAATGCATCTGCTGGCGGGTTTGGCGGAACTGGTATCGATTATGCGGTTCTCCCTTCCGCGAAAACAGTCACTTTTAGTTTAAACCTGAGATTCTAACCGTATTAAATAAATAATTATGAAAAGAATTCTGATAAT
>DASWTK010000171.1:0-12952 GCA_036402175.1 Chitinophagaceae bacterium
GTATTGAAGCGCAGGTAGCGGCCGATATAAACGCCGAACGCGTTCATCCACATGATTGGGTAAATGAAAAAAAGTTCATTGGAATATCCGAAGCGCACGTGAACGATCTTTTCCATCTGTCGCACAGAAAGAATACCCAGCAGCAGGCCGTTCCATGCAAATGATAAAATCAGCGCCAGGTCGAACCACATGGGCATGCTGTAATAACTGCGCAGGTGGAACAGGTCGGTGATAATGTAAAAGGAATTGGGAATGAATAGTAACCAGCATAAAAAAGCGGCTGCAAATTTCCATCGCACTTCGATCCAATCCGGACGAACTTGCAGCCAGCTTGATATGAAATAGGGTACGTACGCAAGGAATAAATTCCATACAAGGAAAATAAATGTAAGCTCTCCCGTATACATTATTCTTGCGATGACCATCAGCACGCTGAAGAACATCGACGCTGCCAACCAACGATGCAGCTCATCCTTCAGCATCCAGGGAACTTGTGATTTCAAAGACAACACAGCATTTTTCATTTTCAGAATATTTTTGGAATGAATATTATTAATCCGGTGATAAGCGCGGTTGCGGCGGCTATCAGTACAGCTCCTGCTGCCATATCCTTTATGAGTTGGATCTGCGGATGTGTTTCGGTAGAAATAAAATCCATGATCTTTTCAATACAGGTATTGATTATTTCCGCGGTCCAGACAAAGCCAATGGCAAAGATCAGCAGCACCGCCTCCACGGCTGAAATTCCGTAAGCAACTGTCAGCACAATTACGCCTGCGGTAGATGCAAGGTGAATCCATGCATTGTGTTCAGTGGCAAAGAATCTTCGTATTCCGGCGAACGCGTATTTAAAGCTGATGGCCCTTTTAGCCAGCGAAAACTTTTCGGATGGCATTGTGATATATTCAGATTTTGATGTCATGATCAGTATTTATAAATTTTATGCAATTGCAGGAAAGGGCGATGGATTTACATTTCCCTTACTGCCTTTATTGACTTTTGAAAGCACCGCCTCCAGCAATGGCAACATGCGGTTGAGGCCATGGGTCTTTATCATAAAATTCCAGAGCGGTTCAAATTTTTTCCATCCGCCCGCATATGTAAAATGCTTGATGCGGTGTTTCCATTCTTCGTGTTGCATACTGGCTTTAAAAATGTTGCTCCATGTATAGAATGACCTGTAAGCATGATCGTAACCTTTCTTTAGTGCTGTTGCGGAAAGTCCTTTTGTTTGATAAACCACCTGCCTTGTGTCGTACTTATCCCAGTTTTTATGAAGTAACCGTCCTTCCTTTTCCATGGTCTGGTACAATCTCGTACCCGGGTATGGCGTAAGAATATGAAATGTGCAGGTAGTAAGTCCGTTCTCAACTGCCCAGTCGACCGTTCTGTCAAAAACATCTGCGTCATCATCATCCAGCCCAAAAACAAAACTTCCATTGATCATCACTCCTAACGAGTGCAGTCTTTTGATGGCCTCTGTATAATTACGGTCGAGATTTTGCTTTTTGTTTCCCTGTCGCAGATTAGCGGGGTTTAGCGTTTCAAACCCGATAAATATGCTGCGCAGGCCAGCTGCGGCGGCTTCTTCGATCAGATCGGTACGAAGGATCGCGTCTACAGTGGATGCGCCCTGAAAGACCCTGTTCATTCCTTGCATACCCTGGAACAAGGCAGAAGAAAATTTCTGGTTGCCTAACAAATGATCGTCAAGAAAATAAAGATGACGTCCCGGTAAACGATCGATCTCCGCAAGTGCTGCGTCCACCTTTTGCGTGTAAAACGAACGGCCTCCCTCGAAGAAGGCATCCTTATAACAAAAATCACAATGATGCGGACAACCGCGTGAAACAACAATCGAATTCGGTACCAGGTATAAGTTCCGTTTGATGAGATCACGCCTGATGGGAGGTACATCTTCTATCGTGCGTTCATAGGAGACATACATTTTCTTTGCGCATTTATTTCTGAAATCCTTCAGAAATTTCGGAAATGTAGGTTCGCCAGGACCAATAAAAATTGTGTCTGCATGGGGCATTGCCTCCTCAGGTAAAGAAGTAACATGGAGTCCACCAAGACATACATGAGCACCTTTATTCCTGTAATGATCTGCGAGTGCGTAAGAACGGAATGCATTCGTGATATAAACCTGAATGATCACCAATTGCGGGTTATCGTCCGTTTTCAATTCTTCAACATGCTCATCCTGCAGTTCAATTTCATCTCCCGGATCACAATATGCAGCCAGCGTGGCAAGGCCAAGCGGAGGAAACAGCGAATACTTGATCGGCCTCCAGTATGGACTTTTGGCTTCTGTGAGTGCAGGAAGGATCATTTTTATTTTCATATCTATTACTTGTTCGTCACTTGAAAAGCGCTTTGTATTACAAAGTATACGGGCAAAAAAAAATCACTTCATTCCCTTTATCATGCTCTCCAACGCTTCAATATGTTCCCTGAATGCCTTTTCACCTGCTTTGGTAATTGAATAAGTTGTGTTTGTCTTACGTCCGATAAATCCTTTGTGAACTTTGATATAACCATTCTCCTCAAGGTTCACCAGGTGGGTTGCAAGGTTGCCATCGGTCACTTCCAGCATTTGCTTCAGATCGTTGAAGCTCATTTCTGTATTGACCATCAGGCTGCTCATCACCCCCAGGCGAATGCGGCTGTCAAAGACTTTATTAAGATTGTATATCGGATTTGTCATTTACTTTCATATTTCCACCACATGATCAACCCATATATTATATGGAGCACACCAAAGCCCGCCGCCCAGAAGTACAACCCATAACCGATGTACCACATGTTAATAAGGCCAAGAATGATCTCTAAAAAACCCAGGTACCGCACGTCGCTCAATGTAAACTTACTTGCATTCACAAGGGCCAGACCATAAAATATCAGCGTCGCCGGGGCTACATACCGCCAGTCGTCATGAGCCAGCAATCCAATCACAAAAACTCCACCCGTTATCAGCGGAATAACAAGATTTATAAACAATTTCCGCGAAGTGTGATCCCAGAGCGAAACATTCTGCTTCCTGGTCCTGCGCCAGGTAAAATAGAATGCTGTCAGGATCGCACCACAAAATACGGCGAATGCAAGACCAAACAGGCTATAAATCAGATGCCTGAACTCCTTTCCGCTATATCCCTGCTGGTTAAACCTGACGTAATACTCATAAATCCAGTCATACGCGAAATAAGCCCCTATCAGGGCAAATATTCCGGCACTGATACCGCTTAATCCGCTCAGCGATATGAATCTGGAAGAACGGTCCATAATGCGCCTGATATCCTGTATCGCCTCAAGTGACGCGTGTTGCTGGTCCATATTAAAAGCACTTTGAAGTACAAAGTAAACCTGAATGTCCGGCATTTCAAAATTTTTTTGTGTTAAATACCAATTAAACAGCCGAACCTTTCCTCTATCAATTCAAACCGCACGCCTGTATATTTAACAAAATCTGTCGTTTATGTAAATCGTATTTTTGGCCCATGACGCAAGTACGACTGGCAGTAGCTTTAACCCTGGCCATATTCGCCTTTGTTTCTTCAGGTCTGTCCCAGACAAGGATCCTGAAGGGAATTATCAAGGATATACACAGCGACGAAAGAATTCCATTTGCTTCCATGAAATTCATAAAAGGCGGAACCGGCAAACTTGCAGATTCCTCCGGAGCATTCATATTCCGGTTCGATAAATGGCCGACAGATACCCTTGAAGTAACATATGTGGGTTACCAGGATTACAAGATCGCGCTGGATCCGGCCCTCATTAAAGGCGATACCCTCTACGTTTCGGTTAACATGGAAAGAGGCAAGTACGCTACGGAAGTGATCGTAAAAAGAAAGATCGACCGCGGATTGCTGATGTGGAAAAGGATTGTGCGCAAAAAACCAAGAAACGACCGCTACCGGTTCGCAAACTTCTCCTACGAATTATACAACAAGCTTGAACTTGACCTCAAGAACCTGAATAAGGACCGGCTTGGAGAAATGAAACTGCTCCGTCCTTTCAAATTCATCCTTAATAATGTTGACACAACAGAGGGAGCGCCTTACCTCCCGGTTTTCCTTACCGAATCAATTTCACATTATTATTATCAGAAATCGCCACTCAAGAGAAGAGAGGTCTTCGGAGGCAGCAATACGAAGGGAGTAGATAATGAAAGCGTCAGCAAGCTGCTTGGCGGCATGGACCAGAACGTAAATTTCTATTCTAACTTCATCCCCGTCTTCGATAAGCTTTTTGTAAGCCCCATCAGCGATAATGGCGATGCTTACTACAATTACAAAGTCACCGATACGCAATACGTGGGTGGCCGCAGACTGATCCATTTCATTTTCACACCAAGAAGAAAAGGTGAGAACACATTTGAAGGCGATTGCTGGGTGCACGATACCACTTTCGCTATTCAGAAAATGAACCTTCGGCTGACAAAAGAAGCCAATATCAATTTCATGGACAGGCTCAGCCTGATCCAGGAATACGCACTTCTTGATGATACTACATGGTTCCTTGTGAAAGACAAGTTTGTTGCCGACATCGCTCCGCTGGGAAAATCAAAATTATCCTTCATCGGAAGAAAAACAACGACTTACAGGAATATCGTAGTGAACGACACTTCCGTTATCCAGGAATTGTCGAAGAATAAATTGATGGAAGAAACGATCCTGCCCGATTCGGCAAAGAACAAGACCGACGAATACTGGGCAGAATCACGTCATGAAGAACTCAGCAAAAATGAAAAGGCGATCTACCAGATGATTGACACGCTGATGAAGATGCCGGTATTCAAGCGGTATACCAGGATCGTGAATTTCATTGCAACAGGTTATCTCAATGTTGGCAATTACCAACTCGGCCCCTGGCAGAACTGGGTTACCGGAAACATTGAGGAAGGAATGCGCTTAAGGTTCGACCTCGGCACCAACAGGCATTTCCATAAGGATGCGATTTTCCACGGTTATTTGGCGTACGGGTTTACCGATCAGAAATGGAAAGGTGAGTTTGATGCCATGTACCTTTTCAACCGCAGCCCTCGCTCTTACATTTTCGCCTCCTACCTGAATGATTTCGATTATGGACAAAATTATTATGACGAGATCAGCTCAGACAACATATTCGCGCTGGCCATCCGCAAACCTGGCGTTCCAATAAAATTTATCAGGCTGCGCGAAGAACGGCTTGATTTTTTCAAAGAATGGAAAGTAGGCTTTTCAATTCTTTTATCATCAAGGCACAAACAATATGATCCGGTTCGCAACCTGCCTGTGAAAAGCCTCTTTCCGGTTGAAACAGGCAATCCACTGAATACATTCGAAACTTCATTGAGATTGCGCTTTGGTTATCTGGAAAAATTTGTTGAAAACAACTTCTACCGCACCAGTCTCGGCAGCCCGTGGCCAATAGTAGAATTCAAATACACAAAAGGTATTTCAGGAGTGTTCAACAGCAGTTATGATTACAGCAAGATATCAGCTGGTATCAGTAACTGGCGAAAGGTGCCGCCTTTTGGAAATATTTACTTCAACGTTTTTGGAGGAAAAACTTTTGGTACACTTCCTTACATGCTGCTGGATGTGGCGCCTGGCAACGAGATCTATTATTATAACCGCTATGCATTCAACATGATGAACAGGTATGAGTTCATTCATGATCAGTATACCGGGTTCAATGTTGAGCACAATTTCGGCAATGGCATCTTCCGCTTCATTCCTCTAACACGCAAGCTGAAGTTCCGCCAGTTCTGGACAGCCAAAGGTTTATGGGGAAGCCTTAGCGAGAAAAATCAGGATCTGAATTTCGTGAACGGCCATCCGTTCAAGGCATTGAATGGCAAAACGTACATTGAGCTGGGGACCGGCGTTGATAACATTCTTCGGATATTCAGGATCGACTTCGTGTGGCGGGTACTTCCCAGTCCCAGGCCCGCAAAAAGCAGCGAACGCTTCGGTGTGTTTGGAAGCTTCAGGCTTTCTTTCTGATGATGTTATTCTGTAGCAAGAGTGGTTTTTATTATCTGTTATCTTTGGATCAAATTCCAACAGATGGCCAGACTATTATCCTTCTTCATAGTATTTCTTCTTTCAACTGCAATCGGTTTATCTCAAACACCTGAGCAAAAGCTGAAAGAACTGGGCATTGAATTGCCAGCCGTTTCTAAGCCCATCGCAAATTATGTGAGTGCCGTGCGTACCGGTAACCTGATTTTCCTTGCGGGGAAAGGACCAACAAAGGCTGACGGAAGTTATATTACCGGAAAAGTTGGAACTGAACTTAGTATAGAGCAGGGGTATGAAGCAGCAAGATTGACCGCTACCCATCAACTGGCTGCGTTGAAGGCCGCAATTGGCGACCTGGGTAAAGTAAAGCGCATCGTAAAAGTATTGGGCATGGTCAACAGCGATGCCTCATTCAAGGATCATCCAAAGGTCATCAATGGTTTTTCTGACCTGATGGTCGCCGTATTTGGTGAAAAGGGCAAACACGCCCGTTCAGCGGTAGGCATGTGTTCACTACCGATGAACATGGCGGTTGAAATCGAAATTATCGTTGAAGTGGAAAACTGATCATCATTTTTTAAGCGATGATGGCGGCGGTGGCAGTAACTCCTCATCAGTTTCTTCAAATTCACTCATGTAAGCTTTCAAATGACTGTCGATAAATGACTGGCGGAATTCCTCTTCCCAGTAAACACCTGAAATATTGTTATCAATGGTTACTGTTTTGCCATCAGTTTTGAATGGGCCGCTGATTCCAAGGTAAGAAGTTTGTTTTCCTTCATATTCGAATGTAGCCTTGTATAGAAAGAACTTCTGCTTTCTGCCATTGTGTAAAAGTACCCGCTCTCCCACGAATGAAAGCTTCTCAGGAGAATCCTCGTCCAGTCCCAGGTGCAGATAGCTTTCGGAAAACGCCTTCTGATTAAAGAACCTGGCTGGAAATAATTTCTCCTGGTTCAATTCCTTCAGCTCATCATACAATGAAATACGGTAATCCTTATCCGAAGCCAGCGACTGCAGGGTTATTGCGTCTACCTGCTGGTGGTTCTTCAGTAATTGAACAGCAGCTATATATTTTACATTCAAAGGCTTGCTGTTCATAAATTGCCTGAGAACCTGCCTGGCACTGTCGGTTTTCAACTGGCCAAGTACATAAATCAAAGAATAAAAACCCGGGGAATAATATTCTTCCTCTTTATTATGAGTTATCTTTTCCAGTTCACGCTTTGCAACTTTGAATAATTGCGACTGACGGGATCTGAATTCATCGACACTCACAAGATTACTATCCAGCATTTCCCGGTGTACATTAAATAAAGAAGAACCCAGCACCGTGTCGCCAGCCATTACTAAAAGTTGCGGGTATAATTTCTTTGTAAGCAGTATCGAATCGCGGAGTCGCTGCGTAAATCCAATCGCGTCCCCCGAAGCTGGTATTCCCTGCTTCAGCAACTTATTGATCAATTCGTACGACGCTGCTGTCTTATGCCTTGCAAGCACTTCCAGCAATGCGTATTTGAATTTTTCCTGGGAACCATCCAATGAATTGTACTGTTTCACAACAAGATCGGTGAATTGAGGATGCCTGAGTGTAACAAGCGCATCCTGCAGTTTTTCCGGGACAGTATAATAATGCAACGTGTCAAGCACATACTCAGTGCACATTGCCTTCAGGATCGCTTCGATATCCGTTGAATCAAATATCATATCACTTAAATCATCATACGCACGGGAATGAACAACCGAATCAGCAGATCTAAGGTCTGTCAGCAGTCTTTTAAACGAATTGGACGCCAGAAAAGCGGAACTTTCCTCCTTCACAAAACGGAAATTTTCCAGGAACTGCTGATAGTTTGAATTCTTCAGGTATTCATGCGGCACATCTGTCTGCAAAACGTACAATGCCTGGCCGTTGATCAACACCCTGATCGTTTGTGAAAGGGAAGTGTTTGGCTTTCTGATATTGAATTCAATGCCCTTGCTGCCACCATTTTTTACAAACCTGTAACCGGTGCGAACCTCACCTTTATCTGTGAGGTCCTCCATGTATTTCTTAAGCAGAATTGAATCGTGCTTCACCCACAGGTAAGGCGACAACCCGTTTCTTGTAATGAAAAATGTTGTTGCGGAAGATGAATCATAAGTAAGCCACTGATAATTGCGCCGGTTTGCTGCGCTATCTTCTCTTGCATCCAGGTAATCCAGTTTGCTGAACTCACTACTGACGGGTACGATCAATCCAAATTCGTTAAGCGTTTTCTGATACCATTTTACTTTGGGATAATCAGTAAGTGCAAAAGATTCAAAAAATGTATGCACATCGGCATGCGCGCTGTCTGCCACATTTCCAATCGACATAAGATTGTATATTCTGTTGCCACGGCCTATCATGAGACAGTTCAGCCACAGATCACCCTTTAACCGCGCATGAATGCGCCTTGCATTGAAACCCTGAAAAAGAGTATCTTTCTGCCGCAGGTCGTCAACTTCCATATTTTCCTGCAGTCTTTCCACCGCACTGGCGAAATACACAGAATCATCGGGAACAACATAACTTGGATTGGCAGTAACTATCGTTACTCCGAAGAAAGACCCACGGGTAGTTTCCATGGTGTTAATCTGCACTGAATAAACAGAACTATCGGTTACCGGAAGTTTGACAATTTTGGGAACAGCAGGTAATGAAACTTTGAAATGATAATCATTAAATGAATGGGTCTCCCAGGCCTGCACGTGCATGTCTTCAATAAGAAATCCCTTAAAGAAATCGTTCGCCTCAGTACTATGCAGATCTTCCTGCTTAGGCGAACCTACTCCAACAAGGTAAACCCGTTTGCCCATGGCCAGCGCCTGAACGCGGGCAAACATTTTATCGGTGGTTTGTTTGTAAACAAAGTCTATTCCTTCAAAGTTGTCTTTTGTGAAACGCTTGTTGCTGATAGCCTGACCCTTTGAAGTGGCCATTGCATTTTTGCTCATGCTCTGAAGGATGCTGTCGGCATTTTGTTTTGTAACACTGATACCAGGCACTACAAAAGCTGTATAATACAGTTTCATTGTTGTGAGGTCCATGTACATATTCATCTTCATTCCCCCATTCATCATATCCATCGGGCTCGGCTTGCCCGGCATGCGAACACTATAACCAAGCTTCGGTTCCTTCACATCCACCCAAACAAGTTTTTGTTCGGCTTTGATAGCATAATTGTTCGCGTGAGTCCTTGTTTTTGTAAATACCGGCTCAACGGTATAACCTTTCCTGCGAAGCAGCTCAATCATGCCCTGTTCGCCGGGAAGATGCGCGGTTCCAACTGCAACCACAAAACTTTTCGATTGTATAAGGCTGTCCATTTTCGAAACCATGCCAAGGTTTCTCATGGTCAGCAATTTGTCCTCTGTTTCCTGTGGCAGGTACGACATTAACTGCTGAATCGCGCGAAGATCCTCACGAATGTAAAGTTGTATCAATCGCTCGGTAAGTGTTTTTTCCTTCTTCCGGCCTTTCAGTAATTCTTTCACGTCAAAATCACCTTTCAGGTCATCAAGCATATTTACCTGGTCAGTTGCCTTTTCCAATCCTACGATCTCCTTGCCCTGGTTCTTTGCCATGCCGAAGAGGTAGGCATCTACAAACGTTGGCATATCATCGGACCGTGGTTCTGGTTTGCTCAGATGATCCCTTAGCAGGTAAGCTTCCCTCAGCGTAAGTCTTCCTGCATCAATGCCGTCTTTTTTGAGCTTACGGCTCAACTGATCGAATTCATCTTTTTTGAGATATTTTTTGATGAGTTTATCGGATGCGGTTTCATCTGCTTTTTCCATCAGGGCAGAAATAACGCTGTCGGGATGGATCTCCATGGCAAAGCCTTCTGCCGATTGGATGAACCTGTATAATGAATCGTTGAAATTAAAAACGCGCTGATCCTGCAAATGGATGGTGCCAAACAGAAAGCTGGGCTTCAAAAGGGTTTTACCTGTGACCTTCCATAATAAGGCATTGTCTATCTGCTTATCCTGCGCTTTAATTTGAAGCGCCTGCATCAGCACAAGAAGGGGCAGGAAAAAAATTATTCTGGGTAAGGTATAAGGATGGTTCATTTGGGCTTGAAATTTCTAACTTTAAACGGAAGTAACACCATTTACAGTATAAATTTCCTGTATGCCAATTATTTTACCAGTTAATAACATTTATCCAAGCTTTGGAAGCAATTGTTATATCGCGCCGAATGCCACTATTGTTGGAGACGTGATCATGGGTGATGATTGCAGTGTCTGGTTCAACGCGGTTATCCGTGGAGACGTAAACTACATCCGCATCGGCCATAAAGTAAACATTCAGGATGGAGCGGTCATCCATTGTACATTCCAGCGAACCCAGGCCATAATCGGGAATAATGTTTCGATAGGGCATAACGCAATTGTGCACGGTTGCACGCTGCACGATGATGTGCTGATTGGTATGGGCGCCATTGTAATGGACAAAGCGGTGGTAGAAAGCAATACCATCATAGCGGCTGGAGCTGTAGTGCTGGAGGGAACCTATTGCGAGGCCGGCAGTATCTATGCGGGAATTCCGGCCAAAAAAGTCAAGGATATATCAAAAGACATGATAAGCGGGGAAATAAACCGGATCGCGAACAATTACGTGAAATATGCATCCTGGTTCCGTGAGCCCGCCCCTCAGAACGGGAATGAGGTTTAGGATCGATGCCTATTGGCTATCAATCCATTGCGCAAGAACGCCAATTTTTCATTTTTCATTTTTCATTTTAACTTGTCTTCGATCAACACTTAAATAAACCCCCTCCACCCTTGCATACCCGGCATAATATTTTTAGTTTTAAATACGTTTTAGAACATAAGGTCAGCCCATTGAACAAGGTTCGTGAGCCCTTTGAAAAACAGATTTCATGAAATCGATGCGCCGTATAGTTATAATTTCTGCCTGCCTTTTCATACTGATCACCGGCTCTTCCTGTAATTTTTTCCGGAATCTGTTTGGTCCCAAATATGGTTGTCCAAGCAATGGCAAGAACGTGGGTGCAGAACGCGTATTGAGTGGGGAAAAGCTTCCCAAAGCAAAAAAATTCAAATCCTGACAAAGGAATTGTTGTTCGTACCATATTGTTAACCCTAATCCATTCACTATGAGCCTAACGCTACGTACCGACTTTGGCTGCACTGAAGCCATTATAGACGATGACTGCGGATTGAAAAGGTTCTACGAAGTAGCCAACATTTTATCAGATGACCTCGACATCAAGTTCATAACAAAGATGGATGATTTCGACTCATTGATGTGGGACTTCAATTACAAAGGACATACGCTCACACTCCATTACAACATTTACACTGGTATCTCGATCTATCCGCGCAAATTCCGCGAAGCGGTAAAGCGTGATAACGAAGCCGTGGTGGAAGTTGCGAAATTCCTGGAGAACAAGCTGATGATCAACACAGCAAGAAAGTACATGTCTTAACCGTCTTAGTAAGCCTTATCCTCAATTGTATCAAAAATATTGCAATAGCTGAAGTACCGTTCTACATGAATGCGGCCTTCTTCCAGCGCATTTTTTACGGCACATCCTGGTTCTTCCAGGTGAAGACAGTTATTGAACTGGCATTGCCTGATAAGTTCCCTCATTTCCGGGAAGTAATGCGAGAGTTCCTGGCGGCTGATATCTACCAGACCGAACTCCCGCATTCCGGGCGTATCAATGATCTGGCCGCCAAACGGAAGGTCGAACATCTCTGCAAATGTTGTAGTATGTATGCCCTTTCCACTCCATCCGCTCACATCCTGCGTTTTAATATTCAGATCGGGCAGCAGGTAATTAATGAAAGAAGATTTGCCAACGCCACTGTGTCCGCTCAGCAATGTTTTCTTGTTGCGCAGTAATTCTTTTACATCCTCCAAACCTGTTTGCTGAAGCGTGCTGCACAAAAGCACTTTATAACCAACATCCTCGTATATATTCCTGAAATTTTCGAAATGAACCATATCCTTCTTCCGATAGATGTCTGCTTTATTGAAGACAATTATGGCTGGGATATGATAAGCTTCGCATGCCACGAGAAAACGGTCGATGAATCCCTGTGAAGTGCGCGGATCGCGCAGGGTTGCAATCAGCATCGACTGATCAAGATTGGCAGCAACTATATGATGCTGATGCTTTGAACGCGGAGACTGCCGGTTGATATAGTTCCTTCGGTCGTGCATTTCCGTGATCACCGCCGTTTCACCCCCACTCTCCTGCTCTATCTCAACCTCATCACCAACTGCAACTGGATTGGTAGATGTGATCCCATCGATCTTGAAGATGCCCTTGATGCGCGCATTGTACGTATTTCCGTCTCCCCCCTTTACTGAATACCAGCTACCGGTGGATTTGTAAACTATTCCCCGCATATTACACGAATTACTGCGCTAATTTCATTAAATAAATTTATTCATCTGGTCAGAGATCAAGGGAACTTCCTGAATGCAGTTAAGCGCAGGAAGATCTCAAGGAAAATGAGAACGGCCGCGGCAAGCGCGAAAGGGAAGAATTTCTCAGTATAACGCTTAAGAGCCGTAACGTCTATTCTCGATTTTTCAAGTTTGTCTATTTCAGAATAAATATTGATAAGCCCTTCATTGTCCTTCGCACGGAAATACTTACCGCCTGTTTCAGCGGCGATCTGCCTGAGTAACTTTTCGTCGATGTTCACCTTCTCGCGCTGCATCACAATTCCTCCGATCGTTTGCATAGGAACTGGCGCGTAACCTTCAGTTCCCACACCGATGGTATATACGCGCACACCGGTTGCCTTTGCTATTTCCTTGGAAGTATTTGGATCGATCATTCCACCGTTGTTTTCTCCATCGGTAAGCAAAATCACCACTTTGCTTTTTGATTTTGATGACCTCAATCTGTCAACACTTGTTGCAAGACCCGATC
>DASWTK010000172.1:0-5686 GCA_036402175.1 Chitinophagaceae bacterium
ATCAGCAGCGATGGGCTGTTCACGTTAAAGACCGTTGAATGTTTGGGCGCGTGCGGTTATGCGCCAATGATGCAGCTTGGAAAAAATTATCGTGAGCACCTGACAAAAGAGAAAGTTGATCAGATCATCGAAGAGTGCAGAAAAAACGCAGCGACGAACAATTGAAAATCTTAACATGAGGAAAACTTTGCTGTTGCTTTTTATTGTTGCGATTGCATTTTGTTCGTTCGGACAATCTTCCGGGGAAGCACAGGTATGGGCAAGAGTGGAGGCACTTACGAAAGCCCTTTTCGAAACAAAGGACAGCCTTGCATTGATGGATATTGTCAGTGCGAATGTTACTTATGGTCATTCGACTGGAAATATTGAAGATAAAGCTTTGATGATTCGTAATGCCATTACAAATAAATCAACTTATCGTAACAATGCTTTCGAAAGGGTTAGCATTGATGTGCAAGGTAAAACAGCATTGGTGCGGCACAATTTCAGGGCGTTGAGTACAGATGCAGCGGGTAAAGAAAGTCCGCTGGAACTTGGAATTATGCAGGTATGGAAAAAAGAAAACGGCAAATGGCGGTTGTGGGCGAGACAGGCATTCAGGCTTCCACCAAAGAATTAATGACTATAGCCCGCATGGATATGCGAATTTTTTGCAGAGGATAGAATTTTAGTTTTAATCAAACAGCTGAAGCATCAGGCAGAGGCTTAGATAATATGGGAAGAAAATTATTAATAGATAAGGCAAACATTGAAGGCATTCGCTTTTACGACGCGTATCGCAAAAACGGCGGTTATGCGTCGGTGGAAAAGGCTTTTAAGATGACTCCCGAAGCTATTGTTGACGAAGTGAAAAAAAGCGGACTGCGAGGCCGTGGCGGCGCCGGATTCCCAACCGGTATGAAATGGGGGTTCCTTGCAAAACCCGAAGGCGTTCCAAGGTATCTTGTTTGTAATGCGGATGAATCGGAGCCCGGAACTTTTAAGGACCGTTATCTCATGGAGTTCATTCCGCATTTATTGATCGAAGGATTGGTTGTTTCATCATTTGCGCTCGGATCGGGCAGAACATACATCTACATACGTGGTGAATACGCCTGGGTGGCCGACATACTTGAGCAGGCGATAGCTGAAGCAAAGCAGCATGGCTGGCTCGGCAAAAATATCCTTGGAAGCGGGTTCGATTGCGAGATTTATGTGCAGAAAGGCGCAGGCGCTTATATCTGTGGTGAAGAAACGGCTTTACTTGAATCGCTTGAAGGCAAGCGCGGTAATCCGAGGATCAAGCCTCCGTTCCCCGCGGTAAAAGGATTGTGGGATTGTCCTACAGTAGTGAACAACGTGGAAACACTCGCGGCTATCGTGCCCATCATCAATATGGGAGGAGAGGAGTACGCGAAGATCGGCATTGGAAAATCCACCGGAACAAAACTGATCTCTGCCTGCGGTAACATCAATAAGCCGGGTGTGTACGAGATTGAAATGAATATATCGGTAGAGGAATTTATTTATAGCGATGAATACTGTGGTGGCATACCGAATGGCAAAAGGCTGAAGGCGTGCATACCAGGCGGTTCAAGTGTACCGATAGTGCCTGCTAATCTTACATTAAAGACCGCGAAGGGCGAAACAAGGATGATGACCTACGAAAGCCTGGCCGATGGTGGCTTTGTCACCGGAACCATGATGGGCTCGGGTGGTTTCATTGTGTTGGATGAAGACCAGTGTGTGGTGCGGCATACGCTTACGCTGGCGAGATTTTATCGCCACGAAAGCTGTGGACAGTGTTCACCCTGCCGCGAGGGCACGGGTTGGATGGAGAAGATATTGCACAACATTGAATATGGAAAAGGAAAGATGAGTGATATTGACCTGCTGTGGGATATTCAGCGCAAGATTGAAGGAAATACCATTTGCCCGTTGGGCGATGCTGCAGCCTGGCCGGTAGCAGCTGCGATCAGGCATTTCCGTGATGAATTTGAATGGCATGTGAAGGAGCCGGGGGAGGCGCAGAAACGGAATTTTGGGTTGGGCAAATATGCGGATGCGTTGGTAGTTTAAATGTAAAATGTAAAATGAAAAATGAAAAATAGTGGGGATGAGTGGCGTGAAGCCGTTCAATATCAGGCATAGGTGCTTTAGGTTCGCGCAGGAGATTTTGAAGTTTGAGAGGAGTTGTAGTTATAGTCGTATACATTTTTCAGTTTTTGAGCAGTTAATAAGAAGTGGTACCTCAATCGGTGCGAATGTGGTGGAAGGTGGTTCAGGAAGCACGAGGAAGGATTTTATTAAGTTCTTTCAAATAGCTTTAAAATCAGCGAATGAAACAAAATTCTGGTTATGCCTCATAAGAGACTTACCAGATGTAAACAAAGAGGAATTGGAGCGATTACTTAAGGAAGCCGATGAGGTATCAAAGATCATTGCCTCCATCATCCTTAAGAATCGCGTATAAGAATTTTTTAAATTTTTCATTTTGACTTTTAACTTTTTAAACACCTAACATACGATCGAATCATTTTTTTCATTTTTCATTTTTCATTTTGACTTTTTAAACAGCTAACAGATCATAGTAACATTTTTGAATTTTTCATTTTAAATTTTGCCTTTGCAAAATGTCTGAAGAAAAAAAACTGGTAACAATAAAAATCGACAACATCACCGTTCAGGTGGAACCCGGCACCAGCATACTGCAGGCTGCGCGGGCCATTGGCGGCGACGTAGTTCCTCCGGCTATGTGTTATTACACCAGGCTGAAGGGAAGTGGTGGTAAATGTCGTACATGCCTGGTGGAAGTGTCCAAGGGAAGTGATGCAGATCCGCGCCCGATGCCCAAGCTTGTTGCAAGCTGCCGCACCAACGTGATGGAGGGAATGGAAGTAAAAAACATCACCAGCGAAAAAGTGCTGGATGCGCGGAAAGGCGTTGTTGAGCTTCTTCTCATCAATCATCCGCTGGATTGCCCTATCTGCGATCAGGCAGGCGAATGTCATTTGCAGGACCTGAGCTACGAGCATGGGACCGAAGCAACACGATACGAATTTGAAAGGCGTACATTCGAAAAGCATGACCTTGGTCCATATATCCAGCTGCATATGACGCGTTGCATTCTTTGCTACCGTTGCGTTTATGTGGCAGATCAGCTGACCGATAAGCGCGAACACGGAGTGCTTGACAGGGGAGATCATTCTGAGATCGCTACCTATATTCAAAAGGCGCTTGATCATGATTTCATCGGAAACGTGATTGACGTTTGCCCTGTAGGCGCGCTGACCGACAGAACCTTCCGATTCAAGAACCGTGTGTGGTTTACAAAGCCAATGGATGCGCACCGCGATTGTTCAAAGTGTTGCGGAAAGGTTACGCTCTGGCTGCGCGGCGATGAAGTGTATAGGGTAACTGCCAGAAAGGATCAGTGGGGAGAAGTGGAAGACTGGATCTGTAATGAATGCAGGTTCGACAAAAAGAAAACAAGCGATTGGGTAGTGGAAGGGCCAACAATTGTGAACAGGCATTCGGTTATATCGGCCAATCATTATACTCATATGACGCGGCCCGACGAAACGATCGTAAAAGTAATGGATGGACGCAAGCCAAGGTTGTTAATGGATATTCATAATATAAGTGAGGTGAATCAGCCGCAGATAGAATTGTCGAAAATACAGGGACCACCAATTGGTGAGGTGTTTGATGAGAAGTTAAAAATTAATAGAGAGTCTTGATAAAAATGTAAAATGTAAAATGCAAAATGTAAAATAACAGCCGTTAATAAAGTTAAAAGCAAATTGTAAAATAAAAGCCATGTTCGGCCTCAGATTTTACATTTTGAATTTTTCATTTTTCATTTTCGCAACGACCACAACCAGCAACCACTACAACCATGTACGTTCTAATTATAGACTGGCCTTTAATTATTGAGAAAACCATTCTGATCTCAGTTGTGATCGGAGTATCGCTGCTCATTGCAATGTATGAGACGTATGCGGAGAGGAAAATAGCTGCGGTTATGCAGGACAGGCGCGGGCCTAACCGTGCAGGTCCATTTGGATTACTGCAACCGCTGGCCGATGGGATCAAACTTTTTTTCAAGGAAGAGATCATTCCAAATACTTCCAGCAAATTCCTGTTCATTGCGGGCCCCGGACTTGCAATGCTTACGGCCATGATGACGTCGGCCGTAATTCCGTGGGGAAGCACCATTCAATTATTCGGGAGAGAGGTAAGCTTACAGATCGCAGACATCAATATCGGCATCCTGTACATTTTTGGGGTTGTGAGCATGGGCGTTTACGGGATCATGATCGGCGGATGGGCATCGAACAATAAATTCTCCCTGCTGGCCGCCATACGTGGCGCATCGCAGATGATTTCGTATGAACTGGCAATGGGACTGTCGCTGATAGCATTGCTGATGCTTACCGGCTCACTAAAAATGAGCGTGATAGTACAGCAGCAGGTCGATGGATTGTGGAATGTGGTTTACCAGCCGTTGGGATTCCTGATATTTATTATCTGCGCTTTTGCTGAATGCAACCGTACACCATTCGACCTTCCCGAAGCGGAGAACGAACTGAACTTTGGCTACCACCAGGAGTATTCGTCGATGAAACTCGGGTTTTACCTTTTTGCGGAATACATCAACATGTTTGTGAGCAGTGCGGTGATGGCGACGCTTTTCTTCGGGGGATACGATATTCCTTTTTTGAATGAGGCCAATCTGAATGCGAACCTGGCGGCGATATTGGGAACAATAGCATTGCTGCTGAAGATCGCGTTTTTCATCTTCCTGTTCATGTGGGTGCGGTGGACCATCCCCCGTTTCCGTTATGACCAGCTGATGGGATTAGGCTGGAGGAAGCTTATACCACTTGCTTTGGTGAACATGCTGGTAACAGCGCTGTTAGTTTTGCTGAAGCAGAATGGATGGAAGTTTTAAAATTTGCTTTTTACATTTTATAATAAATATTTTTGCGGACTTTAACGCTGAGCGAGGAGAATAGAGATGCAAGCATTAACCGATAAAGCAAAACCTGTTGAGCGCAAACCGATGACGTTTGTTGAGAGGTTGTACCTCTGGAACATCTTCAAGGGCATGCTCATTACATTACGGCATATCTTCATGAGGAAGGCAACGATCAGCTATCCCGAACAGAAGCGCGAATTTGCGCCTGTTTTCAGAGGGCTGCACGTGCTGAACCGTGATGAAGAAGGAAGAGAACGTTGTACGGCCTGCGGATTGTGCGCCGTTGCCTGTCCGGCCGAAGCCATTACCATGGAAGGAGCGGAAAGGCAAAAAGGGGAAGAACATTTGTACCGCGAGGAAAAATACGCGGCCAGGTATGAGATCAATATGCTGCGATGCATATTCTGCGGACTGTGTGAAGATGCCTGTCCTAAAGACGCCATCTACCTGAGCGAAACTTTTGCCCCGTCCAACTATAATCGTAAAGGATTTATATATGGCAAAGACGACCTTCTGATACCCGATCCGAACAAAGATCCGGAGGGGTATGCGAAGGCGAGAGGGGAGAAGGGGAAAGTTTGATTAAAAATGTAAAATGTGTGAAAATGTAAAATTCAAAATGTAAAATGCAAAATTTGAGCCCTTAACGGCTGTTATTTTGAATTTTTCATTTTACATTTTTAATCGTTTTCCATTTTGAATTTATCCAAAAATGACTGTAACTCA
>DASWTK010000173.1:0-3244 GCA_036402175.1 Chitinophagaceae bacterium
TGTAACGATTTAAGCTCTGCTGCGTTCATAGTTGCATTTTTAGTAATTATATTTACGATCCCTCAGGTAAATATCAGCAATAAACAGATTTATCCATCATGAGAATAGCAACCTATAATGTAAATGGCATAAATGGTCGCCTACCTGTGCTGCTCCGCTGGCTTAAAGAAAAAAGTCCTGACGTGGTTTGCCTGCAGGAATTAAAAGCGCCGCACGAGAAATTCCCGCTCACCGCAATTCAGGATGCAGGATACAATGCTATCTGGCACGGACAAAAAAGCTGGAATGGCGTAGCCATTTTATCGCGGTACGAAATGCCTGAAGAAGTAAGACGGGTGCTGCCTGGCGATCCGGAGGATAGTCATAGCCGTTATATTGAGGCAAAAGTGAATGGAATCATCATAGGTTGTTTGTATTTGCCGAATGGCAATCCTGCTCCGGGCCCCAAGTTTGATTACAAACTGCGCTGGTTCGAAAGGCTGACCCTTCATGCGGCTGAACTGCTTGCAGCTGACTTTCCGGTAATATTAACCGGGGATTTTAATGTAATGCCAACAGAAAAAGATGTGTACAAACCCGAACGCTGGGTGGATGACGCTTTGTTCAGACCGGAAGTACGACAGGCATTCAAAAACCTTGTTGCACAGGGCTGGACCGATGCGATCAGGAAGCTATATCCCGATGAAATAATCTACACTTTCTGGGATTACTTCAGAAATGCTTATTCAAGAAATGCGGGATTGCGGATAGATCATTTTCTGTTAAGCAAGCATCTGGTGAAACGATTGGCAGCAGCCGGTGTGGATCGTGAAGTAAGAGGTTGGGAAAAAACGAGTGACCATGCTCCGGTCTGGATTGAATTAAGTGATGGAAAGAAAGGTAAATAAAATGAGATTAGCGGACTTTAAAATCAGCTGTATGAGTTCACATACATATATAGATCTCAGCCACACAATTGAAAACGGGCTTGTCACCTATAAAGGCCTGCCTGCGCCGGTTATCTGCGATTACCTGAGCAGGGAAGATTCAAAAAAGGTTTATGCAGAGGGAACAACCTTTCAGATTGGCAAGATCGAAATGGTGTCCAATACGGGCACATATATCGACTGTCCCTTTCACCGGTTTGAAAATGGCAAAGACCTTTCTGAAGTTGAGCTGAAAAGATTTGTTGACCTGGATGCTATTGTGATACGTGTGCCTTTTTCAGAAACATTGTCTGTCAATATTGAACATTTGAAAGGGGTTGATGTACGCAATAAGGCGGTTTTGGTTAATACAGGATGGGATATTCACTGGAATACGGAAAATTATTACAGCAACCATCCATTCGTAAGTGAAGAAGCTGCAAATTATCTAAAGAACAATGGTGCTATCCTTGTTGGCATCGATTCATTGAATATTGATGACACACGGGTGAATAGCAGGCCGGTTCATACTACTTTACTGGGTTCAGAGATATTGATCGTTGAACACATGTGCAACCTGGATAAATTACCGGCCAGCGGGTTTTTGTTCAGTGCAGTACCGCCAAAGTTTAAGGGCGTAGGAACTTTTCCTGTAAGGGCATTTGCGAGGTTATAAGTGATACGGTCAAAAAGCGAAGCAAATGGTTATTTTATTGCCGGACTTTCAGTTGCCCTCTTTGGATTTATCTGGTTTTTGATATACCTAAGATCAAAACGGAAGAAAGTTTTTGGAAACCCATTGAACCAGCACATAAGTTGAATCCGTGCCAGAGGATAAACGATCATCATCAGTCCACACATCAATAACGATCCTGATATTACAAACGCTACGAAAAACGGCCGGAGTTGCTGCATCATAACACTGAAGGGGATCTGCGAGGCACTCATCTGCCACCTGGCTTTTAATACACCACATATGATCAAACTTATCCAGAACACCAGCAATGAACTGTTAGCCAGCCAATATCCGCGGTTCAATAATTTTTCATGGGGAGTGAACGATCTGCAGCTTTCTTTCAGCACATCATATGCAATGGCGATCAGTAAAAAAGTATTGATGCCTATTGTTGTTCCCATCGCGTGTGCGACCGTGATATGAGTGCCATGAGTATATACGTTGATGGCGGGCACCGACATAGCAATTGCCAGCCCAAGATTCAAAAATATCCATACGTCGGCAGCAACAAGGAAACGATACGCTGTTTGATTATAATATCTTCTGATTTCACTGACTGACGATCTCCATTTGTAAATTATTCTTCCAAGGATCAGGAGTTCTGTCATGCTCACCAGGTAGCTGATATGTTTTATAAAAGGCGCAGTAGGTAAAGTATAAATGTGATGCCCCCAGTTGAACATCAGGTTGAACAGACCTAAGAAATACAAAGCAAACGCGATCGGCGACCGGCTGTAATGCTTACTGCCACTGATCTTATCCATCAGGAATAAACTGCAGCCATAAATCAGCATATTCCAGGAACCAACCATTGAGCCATACGACTTCCATTGAATGGTCATATCGTTTACTATATTATTCCTGAAGTAAGGGAACATCCACAGATACGATTCCAGGTAAGTAAACAGGAACGAGATGACGCCTGTTGTCCACATCCACACATAAACTGGTTGATTCCTGAATGAAACCACTGATCGCAGAAAGTTAACCAGGAACAGCAGCCATCCGATAGCGATTGGAATCGCAAGTACCGGTGGGAACTCCCAGTATTCACGACCACCAAAATTTCCGGTGAAATATGAAATGAAAATCGCGATAACAGTAAATCCAAACAGCATCAACTGCAGCTTCAACAGCAGACCTGAAAATAGTTGCTTCCCGGTATGTTGCTGCAGGTAGGTTACCACTCCCCCGATTGCGGAAAATAAGATCCAGAACACAACGGATGATACGTGCAATGGCCGCATCTTTTCAAATGACAACTTTTCTTTCATCAATCCCGGAATAATGTATGGCAATCCTCCCATCAGGCCAAAGATCATACCTGCTGACAGTAACAAAATACCCGAGAGCAGAAATAGTTTTGCAGTGCTGAATTGCTTACTATTGAATAGTTCCATCTATATTGATTGTAAAAGTGCGGGGATCTGATTTACCGGAAGCATCAATGTGTTTAAGGTATGCGGTCAGCGCCTCAATTTCATTGTTACTCAGATGAAAATTGGGCATGACGGGAGTTCCATTCTGCAAAAAAGCTTTTATAAGCAAAGGACCTTTCTGTGAATACACATTCGTGAGGTCTGGTCCCAGGTAACCACCCAGT
>DASWTK010000174.1:0-2949 GCA_036402175.1 Chitinophagaceae bacterium
TAACAGGCCTTCCCACTGCCTGTCCCTCAAGAATTGGCATGCCGAAACCTTCGTAAGTACTGGCAAGCGCGATTATATCTGCTTGTTCGTACTGATGCAGTATCTCTTCATCAGACAATCCCCACTTGTATTCAAAAGCAATATTCTTTTCTTTGAGCATCTGCTCATATTCAGCATTGTGCTTTCCGATGATCACAAGTACACAGGGTATGCCTTCCAGCGCGGTAATGAGTCGTGGTATGTTCTTATTATGTGCTGCTCCTACCTGAAGTATCCGAGGCTTCTCAGAATTGAATGGCTTGTCTTTTCTTTTGAAACGTTCTGATATCGCAACGTATATCACTTTAATCTTCGCCGGGTCTATGGTCACATGCTTCAGAATTTCTTCCTTCGTGGATTTTGAAATTGCAGTAAGAAAGCGTGATCGCCGCGCGGGAATTGCAAGCCAGAACAACCTCAGCACTTTGTATTTCATTCCTGCTGAACTGGTAAGGTGCACGCAATCCAGGATGGTATGAATCGTTCGTTTCCCTGAAAGCAGTAAACCCAGATAATTAATGTCGCCGGTTACGTGGTTTACCTGCGATTGCCTGAAAAAAGCTTCTACGCAATTATATAACCGCCTGAATAAGCCGGTGCTTTCATATTTTGAAAATGCAACTTTGGCATTGATCTCATCAGCCAGCCGGCTGCGCACGTCTTCGAAAATAAATTCAACGCTGTAATTTCCCACCGTTCTTGGTTTACGGTGGAAAAATGTGACCGTAGGTTTTTTAGCCATTGCTTATATAATTCCGCTCTTCTTCTTCAACTAAAATATCCAGCACTGAAAAGAAATCCATTGAGTAATTCCAATTCAGTTTTTGTTTTGCTTTTTCGCTGCTTCCATAAATATCAACGATCTCGGTAGGTCTGAACAGATTGCTGTTCACATGTATCCTTGACTTATCGATAGACAATTTTTCAAACACATAATGGACCACGTCTTTCAGCCAGACCGACTTGCCGGATGAGATCACAAAGTCTTCGGCCTGGTCCTGCTGAAGCATCAGCCACATCGCTTCCACATATTTCTCAGCCCATCCAAAATCGCGCTTAAGATCGAGGTTACCTAGCTCTATGAACTCGCGCTTGCCGCACTTGATGTCGAGCGCTCCGCGGATCACCTTCTTCACAAAAAAGTGATTGGTCCTGAGATAAGATTCGTGATTAAATAATATTCCGCAACAGGTGAACAGCTTGTACGATTCCCTGTAATTAATGGCGATATGATGCGCAGCCACTTTTGAGATAGCATAAGGGCTCAGCGGATGAAATTTAGAATCTTCGGTTATGGGCAGTTGTTCTATCAACCCAAACATTTCACTGCTGGATGCCTGGTAAAATTTTGTTTCGGGCACAACCAGCCGGATGGCTTCCAGTAGATTCAATACAGAATTAATATTAAACTGGATGGTACCTATTGGTTGCTCAAAGGAAAGTGAAACAGAACTTTGCGCTGCAAGGTTATAGATCTCCACCGGTTTATTTTCGATAAGGATCTTGATCACCTGGGAAAGGTCCAGCAAGTCACATTCCCTGAGCTTAATTTTCCCTGCTATGCCCAGGTATTGCAATTTGGAGACGTTGGCTCCCGATAATGAACGCACCAGGCCAACCACATTGTAGTCTTTATCCAACAATAGCCTGGCCAGGTAAGCTCCGTCCTGTCCGGTAATACCGGTAATGATCGCGTTCTTTTTCAAATTTTTTGTTGAAATGAGGCTGGTTAAAGTATCAGATCTTCATTTTGAACACTGCCGGGAACAGTTTGTAAATGAAGAATGAAAATATAGCGGCCTTTGTAAATGAGTTTACCATGGTTACAATGTCGGACTCTATCTGAACCGCGTAGAAAAACAGGAAAGGAAACCATAATATCAGCGATGGCACTTTCCGCGCGATGCTCAGCAGCCAGTGAAAAAAGAAATTGAATAACAAACCGAAGAAGAACATAAATACAATTCCTCCGTTTCGCCCGAAATTACCCCAGGCTTCACCGAACGGACTAAGTCCGATACTATATGTTCTCAATGTTATTCCAAGGAATCGCTTGAAATTATAAATACCTCCGGATTCAGGTTTATCCGGCCAGATAAAACGTGGAATTATCGAGGCGGCAAGGGCGAAATAAATGGTTTCACCGTCAGCGTAAGGAAACCTCGCAGGCACTGCCTGTTGAACTCTCGAAATGATCTGCCCCTGGTTGAATCTTCCATAAAAACTGAATAAGGTCCTTTCATCGTTCAATATGCTTAACGGGTCAGTAGCCTTTTGAGTAACCAAACTGGTAAAAAGTGAGATCTCCTGACCTTCAGCTCTGCCTTTCCATACCTGGCTTCTGTAGTTAGGCTTGATGGATTGTATCACCAGTATTACGAAGATACCAACAAGCATCAGGGACAACTTAGTAAAGAACTTTACCTTTTTTCCTAATACCACAAGAATGATCGTCATTACACCCATGTACACCAGCTCACCAAACATTCCACCGTAAATAGAACGAAGAATCAACAGTCCGAAAACTGCAATAAGGATCATTCGCTTGTTGGGGAAGTTAGAATAAAGACAATAGAATACCCCAACGAACATAAGGTACCGCAGCAGGAAGAACACGTATGCGATCGCACCCGGAACATAATTCTCAGCCAGGGAAGCAAGGAACCCTATCAAAACCATAATCAGTCCCTGCCACTTCATATCACCAACATATTCCTTTACATTGACCATGTATTGAACATGATCCGGGAACGTTGACTTCCGGAAAAAGATGGGAATTTTCAAACCCAGGATCATCAGCGCCGTTGCCGGAAACATGAACGCGAAAAATTCATCGGAGGGCACGCGCATATAATTGCCCCACAGGCTCGAAAGAAAGTTTCGGTCGTTGAAATGATGATAACCCGCAAT
>DASWTK010000175.1:0-6985 GCA_036402175.1 Chitinophagaceae bacterium
TTAAGCGGGCATAAAAAAAAGCGACCCGCCTCTGGGAGGCGGGTCGCTGTATTTCGTTTCAAATGATTTTTACATACAACTTTCACCTCCATGAATTGCTGGAATTATAATCACCACCACAATAATAATTGCAGTTATACCACTGGTGATTATGTAAATGCCGCGATTCAACATGAAGTGATGTTGTACACGAAATTAACGCCGCCTGTTGAAAAAAACAAAGAACTTTTTTAAAAATTCAAATGCAAATGAAAAATAAGAGAGGTCCCAACCATCCGGTTCACTTTTTCTGCATTCTGAATCTATATTTTTTGCAAGCGATCGTTCTGCTGTAATCGTGCTGCTTAAATTATTGTTGATTTCCTTAATTCGATATTTTCCTTGTTTACCCCACCTGGAATTTTATCTGAAACATAATCGCTGATCAGTTCTCCGATGGTGGACGTAAAATAAAAATTCACGGGATCTATATCCTTGCTGACAAAGCCATTGCCAAGTGTCCACTGTACCGCTTCACGGATCAGAGCAGCCTCTTCATTTAGTCCGAAATAGTCCAGCATCATTGCCGATGAAAGAATTGCTCCGAGAGGATTTGCGATATCCTTGCCAGCCGCCTGCGGATATGAGCCGTGAATAGGCTCAAACAAAGCAGATCCGCTGCCCACTGAAGCCGATGGTAATAAACCCAGCGAGCCCGTGATCACACTTGCTTCATCACTAAGAATATCTCCAAACATATTTTCAGTAAGTATCACATCAAACTGCCCGGGATTTACAATCAGCTGCATGGCTGCATTGTCAACATAAAGAAAGTCAACACTCACATCAGGATATTGCGCTGCGATTTCCTTTACAACGCGGCGCCACAGCCTGGAGGTCTCCAGAACATTTGCCTTGTCTATCAGTGTTAGTTTCCTTTTTCTTTGCCTGGCGTGAAGAAATGCAAGGTGTGCGATGCGCTCGATTTCCTGTGAACTGTACACACATGCATCCGAAGCTTCAGACTCATCTTCATTTAATTCCTTTTTCCCAAAGTATATTCCACCTGTTAACTCGCGGTAGATCACAAAATCGACGCCCTGAAGGTTTTTTGTTTTCAGAGGCGATAAAAAATTCAATGAGGGGTAAGTTGTGACGGGTCTTATGTTCGCGAACAGTTGAAGTGTTTTTCGCAGTTTAAGTAATCCCTGCTCGGGTCTTACTTTGGCGGTTGGATCGTTATCATATTTCGGATGGCCAATCGCGCCAAACAGGATAGCATCACTTTGCAAACAGGTTTCAATTGTCTCATCCGGTAAGGGATTACCGGTTTTGTCGATTGCAACGGCGCCCATCAGGCAGTACCTGTAATTAAATTCGTGGTTATAACGTTCTGCAATGGCATTCAGCACCTTGATGGCTTGTTGGATAACTTCCGGACCGATGCCATCTCCTTCTATCACTGCTATTTTCTTTTCCATGGTCACTTTTTTTTAGTCGCGTGATTGTTCGAAGGTTTCTATTTCTTTAACAAGGCTTAGCAAATAATCAATATCATCGAACCCTTTCAAAAGACAAGTCTTTTTATAAGGATCTATGTCAAAATTCTCTTTATCGCCTGAAGCCCCGATGCGAATGAATTGTTCTTCCAGATTCACTTCTACTTCAGTTGAAGGATCCTGAAAAACAGCATTAAAAAGTTGTTGCAGGTATGAATCGCTGACTTTTACAGGGAGCAAAAAATTGTTTAACGCGTTGTTTGAAAAAATATCAGCGAAAAAACTGCTTACCACTACATCAAAGCCATAGTCTTTGATCGCCCAGGCCGCGTGTTCACGACTTGATCCGCATCCGAAATTTTTGCCTGCAACCAATATTCTGCCTGAGTATGTTGGATCATTCAATACAAAACCCGGTTTTGGCTGCAGTTCATCATCGTTATTATACCTCCAGTCACGAAACAGATTCTTCCCAAAACCTTCCCTGCTGGTGGCTTTCAAAAACCTTGCGGGGATGATCTGGTCAGTATCAACATTTTCAGCTGTAAGTGGAACAACAGTGCTTTTAATGATATCGATTGCTTTGTTCATATAGCTGTTTAGTAAGTCAATTCTTTTATCCTTACAAAAAGTCCCTCACATCCGAAACCTCTCCCGTAATGGCTGCAACCGCAGCTGTCAACGGACTTGCAAGAAATGTTCTGGCATTTGGACCCTGTCTTCCTTCAAAGTTGCGGTTCGAGGTAGAAATGCAATACTTCCCTGCGGGGATCTTGTCTTCATTCATTCCAAGACAAGCAGAACAACCTGGTTGCCTGAGTTGAAATCCGGCAGCCTCAAAAATTTTATCGATGCCCTCAGCCCTTGCCTGTTTTTCAACCTGCTTGCTTCCGGGCACAACCCATACTTCAACCTGATCGGCTTTTTGTTTTCCCTTTACGAAAGAAGCAACCAGTCGCAGGTCTTCAATGCGTGCGTTGGTACAGCTTCCGATAAAAACATAATCCACTTTACGTCCTTTCATCCTGCTTCCGGGCTGCAGGCCCATGTATTGTAAAGAGCGCAGAAAGGATGTTTTCTCCTGCTCACCCATTTCACTGGTTGAAGGAATAGAACCATTTACACTTATACCCATTCCTGGATTTGTACCATAAGTGATCATCGGTTCAATGTCTGCGGCATTGATGTTTATTTCTTTATCGAACACAGCATCTTCGTCTGAAAACAACTGCTTCCAGGCGGCGATTTTCTGATCCCATTGATTTTGACCGGGTGCAAAAAGCCTTCCCTTCATATAGCTGAATGTCTTTTCATCCGGGGCTATCATTCCACCTCTTGCTCCCATTTCAATGCTCATATTGCAGATGGTCATGCGTGCTTCCATTGAAAGCGACCGGATGGCTTCTCCTGCATATTCAACAAAGTATCCTGTTGCGCCACTGGCCGAGATCATTGAGATGATATAAAGAATGATATCTTTCGACACAACACCATTGTTTAGTTTCCCGTCTATACTTATGCGCATCAGTTTCGGTTTACTTTGCAGCAGGCATTGTGTTGCAAGCACCATTTCAACTTCACTGGTTCCGATTCCGAAAGCGATAGAACCAAAGGCGCCATGGGTTGAAGTATGGCTGTCGCCGCAAACAATGGTCATGCCTGGTTGCGTGAATCCAAGTTCGGGGCCGATTACATGAACAATGCCCTGGAACGGATGTCCAAGGCCATAGAGTTCTATTTGGTGACTTGCGCAATTTTCTTTCAACTTTTCAACCTGTACTCTCGAAAGTTCATCTGCGATCGGCAGGTGCTGATTACGGGTAGGCACATTATGATCCGCAGTTGCAACTACCTGTTGCGGCCTTAAAACTTTCAGGCCTCTTTTATTCAGTCCTGCAAATGCCTGTGGACTCGTGACTTCATGAATGAAGTGTTTATCGATATACAGAACCGAAGGACCGCCTTCGATCTGCTTTACAATATGTTTTTCCCAGATCTTATCGAATAATGTCTTACCCATTGTTTAATCTTATTCTTCTGATAAATTCCTCTGCTTGAAAGAAGCGTGGTGCAGAAGCACCACGCCGGTCACAAAAACTACATGATTATGAGAAAACAGTCTTTTTACGCGCTTAATGCAACGGTCTGGTATTGCTCAGACAGTACGTGCAGATCCATGTCTTCAACTTCTTTTTTTCCATCGGCCAGGTTCAGGAAGCGATCATATAAAACATCTATGTCGTTCCTTGTATACTGATAACCTAATTTTTGAAAACGGTAAGCAAGTGCGGAACGTCCGCTTCTTGCGGTCAGTACGATCTTTGAACCCTCGGCGCCTACATCTTCCGGATTAATGATCTCATAGGTTTCAGCATTTTTCAGAAATCCATCCTGGTGAATGCCCGATGAATGGGCAAAGGCATTGCTGCCTACGATAGCTTTATTTGGCTGAACAGGCATGCGCATGATGTCTGACACCAGCCTGCTTATGGGGTTGAGTTTTTTTGTATCGATTCCTGTATAATATCCCAATGCGCCATGCTGGCGGATGATCATCACTACTTCTTCGAGGGAAGTATTTCCAGCTCGTTCACCCAGGCCGTTGATAGTGCACTCGATCTGGCGGGCCCCGTTCAGCACTCCGGCGATTGAATTGGCTGTTGCCAGGCCAAGGTCGTTATGACAATGACATGATATGACGGCTTTGTCGATGTTTGGAACATTGTTCACCAGGTAGGCGATCTTTTCTCCGTATTGGTGCGGAAGGCAATAGCCTGTTGTGTCTGGAATGTTGACGGTAGTTGCGCCGGCTTTAATGGCGGCTTCGATTACTCTTGCCAGGTAATCGTTGTCAGTGCGACCAGCATCTTCAGCATAAAATTCCACGTTATCGGTAAAATTCCTTGCCCATTTTACACATTGAACGGCGCGTTCCAGTATTTCTTCTCGGGTTGAATTGAATTTTGACCTGATATGGAAATCCGAAGTACCTATGCCAGTATGTATCCTTGGTCTTTTGGCATATCGCAAGGCTGCGGCAGCGGTTTCAATATCTTTTTGTACTGCGCGGCTGAGCGCGCAAACCACGGTTTCTTTCAAAACTCGTGCGATTTCAGTAACGCTTTGGAAGTCGCCGGGCGATGAGATTGGAAATCCTGCCTCGATGATGTCAACACCCAGTTGTTCAAGCTCCAGGGCCAGCTCCACTTTTTCATTGGTGTTCAGCTTACAGCCAGGCACTTGTTCGCCGTCGCGCAAGGTGGTATCAAATATGAAAATCTTGTTATCGGACATAAAAGTTTAAAAAAATAAGATAAAGGAGCAGGCTGCTTATTTTTGTGTTGCTTGCTATTGTATTCATAAACAACCTGCTGATCCGAAATTATCCTTCTTAAACGGGCGTTTAAAATCAAAATACCCCTGGTTTTACACTGCGCAAGGGTGGATAATGAGGCTGAAATGCAGGACAGGCAAGGATTTCACTCATTTTTAATTACGATGCCCAACCGGTCAACTGATGCCCTGTTCCAACTGATTAAGTCGCTGGAAAAGTCCGAAAAACGGAATTTCAAGCTATATGTCAAGCGCAACTCGTCGGGTGAGGATCTTAAGATCACCCGTCTTTTTGATGCTATAGACAGTATGGAACGATATGATGAAGAGGTGTTGCTCAGGAAGAACAAGGCTATAAAGAAGCAGCAATTATCCAATATGAAGGCGCATTTGTACAGGCAGATCCTGGCCAGCCTTCGACTGATCAAGGATGATAGCAATATCGATATACAGCTACACGAACAGATGGGCCACGCCCGGATATTATACAATAAGGGACTTTACCTTCAAAGCCTGAAAGTGCTGGACAGAATGAAAGAGCTGGCGAGGGCAAATAATCAGGTAACTTACCTGCAACAGGTATTGTTTTTCGAGAAAAAGATTGAAGCACTGTATATAACCCGGAGCATGCAGGACCGGGCAGATCAATTAGTGCATGAAGCGGAGGAAGTGAATGAGCGGCTGACACTCATTAGCCGGCTTTCGAACCTTGCACTTCAGCTTTATAGCTGGTACATAAAACACGGCCACGCCCGGGGTGAACAGGACACAAACGACATCACCGAGTTTTTCCAGAAACAATTGCCGGCTAATACTGAACAGTGCAAAGGATTTTATGAGAGGCTTTACCTCTATCAGAGTTATTGCTGGTATGCATTTATCCGCCAGGATTTCCTTCAATACTACCGGTATACTCAAAAATGGGTTGATCTTTTTATCGAGCAGCCCGGGATGGTCGGGGTTGAGAGTTCTCATTATATCAAAGGGATGCACAATCTTGTAAGTGCACATTTCGACCTGCAGAACTATAAAAAGTTCATGGAGGTGTTACGTCAGTTTGAGGAATTTGAGCAATCAGACACGGCCCAGAAGAGCGAAAACAACCGCATACAATCATTTGTTTATTTAAGCACGGCCCGGATCAACCGCCATTTTATGGAAGGTACATTTACCGAAGGTTTGAACCTTGTGGCCGGAATTGAGGAGAAGCTAAAGGAATATGAATTGTACCTCGACCGGCATCGTGTGCTGGTATTCTATTATAAGATCGCTTCATTGTATTTCGGTTCGGGTAATTACGAAGCCGCTATAGACTACCTGAATAAGATCATTAACTGGAAAGTTGATCTGCGAACGGACCTGCAATGTTATGCGCGGTTGCTGCACCTGATAGCGCATTATGAGTTGGGGAATTACGACCTGCTCGAATATTTGATAAAGTCGGTTTACCGGTTCATGGCAAAGATGGAGAATCTGAGTATGGTTGAGGAAGAGATTTTTTCATTTTTAAGGAAGTCGTTTCACATTCCGCCTGCCAAATTAAAGCCTGCCTTCCAGGAGCTGCTTGATAAATTAAAACAGCAGGAGCGCAACAGGTTTGCAACGCGTGCATTCTCTTACCTTGATGTTGTTTCCTGGCTTGAAAGCAAGATGGAAAACACACCGGTTCAGGATGTGATACGACGGAAATTTCTCGCAAAGGGCCACTAATTGATCCAGCCAGACGCCTCATTGAAATTGACACCATTACATTTTAGAGATTCAACCTGTCAATAAGATAAATTCTTATCGCATTTGAAAAGGTTTTTTCACCCTTTTTTAGGGTGTTTTTCCCTTGTTGAGCATATAATTAATTGGTATTTTAATGTAGCCAATTGGTTCTACCGAAAGTTATATTCACAATAAACCTTAGACTATGATCCTCAATTTATTTTTACGAGCCTTCCATTTTGTGCAACGCGCTGCCAGAATTCGACTAGAAAATACTGAAACGTAGCAATTTGAATTCGGGCCATGTATTGGGCGTTGCTAAAATCTAAATCATCTGAGTAGTTTACTCTGGTGGGAATTTACTATTTCAGCAGTCTAAAAAAATTCAAGATGGAGGCGCTTACTGATTTTCTATCGTTGACTTATTATATACCGGCGGTGTTGTTGGTAGAGAGTGTGATAAC
>DASWTK010000176.1:0-4721 GCA_036402175.1 Chitinophagaceae bacterium
GACGACGCGACTTTGCGGCGATTCAGCTGAATGCCAACGGCACGCTTGACAATAGCTTCTCAGGTGACGGTAGAGTATTGACTGATGTTGGCAATGAGTTCGATATTGTAAAATGCCTGGCGGTTCAGCCAGATGGTAAAATTTTGGTTGGCGGTAAAACAGAAGCGCTTGACCTTCCTTCAAGACGGGATCAATTCGCGATTGTGCGGTACAATGATGACGGAACGCTTGACAATAGTTTCTCAGGTGATGGCATTGTGGTTACCGGATTTGGAGTAACGAATTGTCATGTTACGGCTTTAGCAGTGCAACCCGATGGAAAGATCATCGCAGGAGGAATCACCGACCCTTATGGTAATACTGATTTCGCGCTGGCGCGGTATAACGCAGACGGAACGCTTGATCTGACTTTTGATGGCGACGGATTGGTTACAACAGATATAAACATACGCGATTGGATAACCGATATTGCCCTGCAGCCAGATGGTAAGATCGTTGCGTCGGGACTTTCCTATTCAGCGCAAAATTGGAACGACTTTGTTGCAGCACGCTATAACCCCGACGGATCATTGGACAATACTTTTTCGGGTGACGGGAAGCTCGTTTATGATGCCGCGTCGAATACGGAAATGGCTACCGGCCTGGCGTTGCAGGCAAATGGAAAAATTATAATCGGGGGATACATTACTGGCCAGTATGACCAGGATTTTTTGCTGGTCAGGTTTAATGCCGATGGAACAACCGACAATAGTTTCGCAACCAATGGAAAGCTTATCATGGACATGGGTTACGGCAACGACCGTATTGAAAGCCTGAACATTTGGGACCAACGGTTGTATGCCGTTGGAGGATCTGTTTACGGAGGCGAAATGGGAACAGTTGCTGCATTCTCTATCATCGGCTGCAGCATCAATGTTGCAATACCCGACGCCAGCACTTTGAGTAATGGCGTGTTACCAAATACTGTGTATGTTGGTTATGGCCCCGCTAGTGATATCACGCTGATGGCACAGCCTTCCGACGGGATTGCTCCTTACAGCTACAGCTGGAGCAATGGTGCTACCACTTCATCAATCACCATTATGCCAACCATTGCTACAACGTACACAGTTGTTGTAACTGATGCTGCCGGCTGCACAAGCTCTGTCAGCAAACTGGTGAATGTGATAGATACCAGGTGTGGCAATAAAATGGACAAGGTATTGATATGCCAGGTTCCTCCCGGAAACCCATCCAATGCACGGACTGTATGTGTGGATGCAAGCGCTGTTGCTGCTCACCTGAACACCGGTTCATACCTGGGGAGTTGCGTGCCGGATTTAACTACAATGGCTACACGCTCAAATTCTCCTCTGGAAGAAACCAGCGTAAGACTGGATATCTATCCTAATCCAGGCATATCGCAGTTCAACGTTATGTTGAAAACAACAGCTATTGCAACCGGAGACCTGGTTGTACGTGATGTAATGGGCAGGGTAGTAGAGAGAAGAAAGATCAGCACGAATGAATTGATTAAAATAGGTGCATCTTATCCTGCAGGGGTATATGTTGTTGAAGTGATGAGTGGCAGCAGTAAATGGAGTGCAAGACTCATTAAACAAAGATGATTGATGATTGAGTAATACATGGCAATGTCAGAGCCTCACAGGACGAACTTGTGGGGCTTTTTTGTATATTGTATCATCTTAATTATTGCATCGTGAAAAATTTTCTAAGCCGGGTAACTTTCATCTTCTATTTTTGTTTTCTGACACTCAATACCTTTTCTCAGCAAACAGTTCAAAAGATTATTACCGAAACAAATTATTTGCTGTATTTACCCAATTCCTACAAAAATGATACTTCGAAGCGATGGCCGCTGCTGATCTTTTTACATGGTAGCGGTGAAAGTGGAAATGATATAAATAAAGTAAAAACACATGGCCCGCCCCGATTGATTGAAGAGGGAAAGCAATTTCCTTTCATAGTGGTATCTCCGCAATCTGATGTACCCTCAGGGTGGGATGTTGATCAACTCTATAAACTGCTGCAACAGGTGAAAAAAAATTATCGTGTTGATCAGGAACGGATCTATTTAACCGGTCTCAGTATGGGCGGCTATGGAACATGGGAACTTGCCATTAAACATCCTGAAGAATTTGCCGCGCTTGCACCAATATGCGGTGGGGGAGATACATCCGGTACATGGAGGATCAGAAATATTCCTGTATGGGGTTTTCATGGAAAGCTGGATAAATCGGTTCCTTTATTTCGGGGCGAAAATATGGTTAAAGCAACTTCAAGATGGAACAGAAACGTTCGGTTTACGGTTTATCCAAATAAAGAGCATAACAGCTGGGATACAGCTTACAACACAAACGATTCGTTGTACGACTGGTTACTGACGCATAAAAAATTCCGGTATACCGAAGTGCCGGTAAGCAATGCAGTTTTGCAAAAATACCATGGAACGTATATCGGCCAGGATCGGGATACAGTAAAAATCATTACGAGAAATAATGAGCTGATTGCAATTACGCCCGATGGTGAAGTTGTATTAAAGCCAGGGGGAGTAGATATGTTTTACCTTAATCCTGACAAACCGATGGATATAAGGTTTATCAGTGAAAAAAATGGGATCAGTTCATTTATCTTTTTTGGGGATAGGAAATTGTTGTACGGGAAGGTAAGAGGCAGATAGACTGCCTGCGTGATTGTCTGTGGGAATGCCGGATGCTTTAATCACATAAATGTTACCTGCCTGGTATGGCGTATAATATGGTTTTCAAACAGGACAAGCCATTCGTATTTTGTAAGATTACCCCAGACAGGAAGTTCTACGTCAACACAGGTTTCAGTCAGGTCATCATTCTCTATCATTTTTAAAATGTCATTTCTGCTTTCATCAAGGGAGGTGAATACCTCGCCAATTGAATATTGCTTTGAGTCAGGCTGAAGAAAGGGTGCTGAAGGAAACTTCCGGTTGTAGTCCAGGAACAGATTTTTGATCTCGTCTGCGTATTTATCATGTGACCTTTCTGTCTGTTTGGTGGTGCTTAAGTTTACCTTAGTTCCCTTTATAATATGGTTTGCGATTTCTCCAACGCTCCATCCACCATCGGCCCTTTTTCCGTTAATATCGCTATGTTGCTGAATGGCATTTTTGAAATTGTCAAACGCGGAGGCAATTTTTGCTTTTATTAGTTCTTTGTCCATTGTGATAAGATTTGAAAGGAATAATTTGAAGAAGTTCTGTTTTACAGGACAAAGGAAATAGATATGAATGATTCCGTAAAATACTTAAATCTGATTAATTGATAACTTAAATTAATCAGTACTTTGAATTCAATGGCTCGGGATCTTTAAGTACGGCTCAATCCTCTAAAACTTCCGCATAATGCCCGGAGCCCTTTAGCAACATAATTATTCCATCAATATCAATTCCTTCAATTGTTGACTCCACTCTCAGCATATTGTCCCTGTCATGAAGATCAAAGTTCATCTTATAGGCAGGATATTTATCTGTAAGCATCTGTAGTATTTCATTCGCTCTGTATTCGTACAACACGTCTGTTTTGAATAGTTCAATGCAATTAGTCATCAGATTCATAAAGTGATGTTTTGAAATACACTTAATTGATGCGATACGCGCTAAGAATGAAAATGATGAGGAAGAGTAAGAGTTGAAAGATGTGATAGAGGTTTAGTTTCCTTCTTAGTCCATTAATGATTGTTGCCCCGGGTAGCTCCTCATTTTCATTAAGCGCCTTTGCCAGTTTTTTTGCCGCCGGCCTTGCCAATATAAAGGGGTTCAGGATAATCAGTATCAGTATTACCATTTTGATTTTGAACCAGGTTTGTTGTGTGATCTGATGTTTGTAGACAGCCAGCATCATCATGCCGCCGGCCAGAATGAGAATGCTTCCAATAATTTGCAGCAACCTGAGCCGTCTCACTGACTTCACCAGAAGTAATGCCCTGCTGTTGTCGTTATACGCAAATTGCCATATGTGCCTGTAGGTTGCAAAACTTGCTACCATCGTTCCTGCCAATAATGTGATGCCCACCAGGTGAAGTAAAAGCCCCGATCTTAACAGATAGTACATTTCCATTTCCGTAGATTTTAGGTTGAAACGCAAAACTAGTAGTGGTAGTCACTGCTATCGCTACATATAGATAACAGTGGGAAATGTTGCGACGATATCAAAACTTCCGGCGACTTCGTTCTGACTTGATTTTAGATCCGAAAGTGCAGCTCAGTTTTTGCTTGCGGGAACAATGTCTATGGAATTGCCCTTTTTGCGGGCGGAACTTACCGGTTGGTATAAAAAACTTCAGGCATGTGTCTATATTTTATTCCTTGCATTTTCAAATTGAGTAAAGTAGCGTGAAACAAATTGGCCCTGCCAAAAGATTGGAATTGGTCACTGAAAAGGCGAAACGCGGTTAAGTATTGATGCGGGGAAGAAAACGATTTACATATCATACACTATTGCTTCACTTTCACCTCTGGTATTTGTATAAGGTGAGGGGTCGTGGCAATTTTAAAATTAATAAGTTTGATTTTGATTAAGTTTAAAATTGAAGCTGACTTGAGGTGATAAATGATGAAAATAGTTAGATACCGCTATTTCAATTATATACTTCATGCGCTGGCATGGAGCATTGTTCTGTTTTTCCCTTATCTGTTTTCCGATGCAGGTAACGAGTACAGCATTGGTCCGCTTCCGGGTCGCTATTTT
>DASWTK010000177.1:0-2515 GCA_036402175.1 Chitinophagaceae bacterium
CAGGAGGCTGACCTTCTTTACCCCTTCGTTTTTTCAACTGATCGGGATTTGGAAAGTACAATGCAAACTGCGAACGCATCGCTTTATCCATCAGGTTCAATGCTACCTGGTAAGGACCTTCCTGTTCTCCTTCATAAACCAGTTCAATTTTTCCTGTAATGGAAGGGATGATTCCTGAAAGATCACTGATCCAAACCTGGGTTTCTTTCTCTTTATTGATGATCGCTCTTCTTTCTGCTGCGCTGATTGCATTTTCATAAGCCGCGATGCTGAGCCTCGCACTAACACCACTCTTCTTATCAACAAACTCGCTACCGCGGGCTTCAAAAGAAACCTGTTCTATCAACCGCTTTACGAGGTCGCTTATTTTCACTTTCACTTTCTGTTCTTCAAGCACGTTGGCTTCCTGTTCGGTTATTTCCAGCGCGGTTTCTATCGACTTCGGATAATGCGTCAGTATCTGGCTTTCGATCCTGTCCTTCAAAGGGGTTACAATCGAACCACGGTTCGTGTAGTCCTCCGGGTTAGCTGTAAATACAAACAGAATATCCAGTGGCAATCGCAGCTTAAAGCCACGGATCTGCACGTCACCTTCTTCCAGTATGTTAAACAAAGCAACCTGTATCCTTGCCTGCAGGTCGGGAATTTCATTGATCACAAATATGCCACGATTGCTTCTTGGAATGATGCCGTAATGTATCACGCGCTCGTCAGCGAAGCTTAGTTTCAGGTTCGCAGCTTTAATAGGATCTATATCGCCGATAAGATCGGCCACGCTCACATCAGGCGTTGCAAGTTTTTCTCCATAGCGTGCAGAGCGGTGTACCCAGTCAATAGGAGTCTGGTCGCCCTTTTCTTCTATCAGGTCCTTCGCGTATTTCGAAATAGGATGGAGTGGATCGTCGTTGATCTCACTGCCAGCAACAACCGGAATATATTCATCCAGCAATTCGGTCATTTGCCTTGCCATGCGCGTTTTTGCCTGTCCGCGCAACCCGAGAAAGAGAATATTGTGACGCGAGAGCAATGCCCTTTCAACATCAGGAATTACCGAATCCTCATAACCAAGAATACCGGAAAATGTATGTTCCTTATTCTGCAGTTTTACAATCAGGTTCTGTCTTATCTCGTCTTTTACACTTTTAGCGTGGTAACCGCTTTTTTTCAGTTCGGCTAAAGTTCTTATAGTGGTATGATTCATTTGTGTTGTTAGATTAGAAATGAGAAAACCGGCGGTTCAATTAATAAACTGTTTTCCTCCGGCCGCTTTCGAAATCCCGGAAGATAAATGCTCCCAGTTTATCCAGTGAAGCAAAAAAGGCCTTACCATTGTTCGTTTCAGTGAATTCCTGAACGAACCGCTGTAGGTAAGGGTCGGTGGCTATCATGAATGTAGTAATGGGTATTTTGATCTTCTTGCACTGAGCCGCGAGGTTCATGCATCGGTTCACCACTTTGCGGTCGAGCCCGAAGCTGTTTTTGTAATACCGCTTTCCTATTTTCAGGCAGGTGGGCTTACCATCGGTGATCATGAATATCTGCTTGTTCGGATTCTTTCGTCTCCTCAGCAGGTCCATCGCCAGTTCAAGTCCGGCTACTGTGTTTGTGTGATAAGGTCCTACCTGCAAATAAGGTAAATCCTTGATCTCAACCGTCCATGCATCATTCCCAAACACCACAATGTCCAGCGTATCCTTTGGATATTTTGTGGTGATGAGTTCGCTCAAAGCCATTGCTACTTTTTTAGCCGGCGTAATGCGGTCTTCGCCATAAAGTATCATGGAATGCGAGATGTCGATCATCAGCACGGTGGAGGTCTGTGCCTTGAAATCGGTTTCCCTTATAGAAAGGTCGTCTTCCTGCAACTGGAATGCATCGATGCCGTGGTTGATCTGCGCGGTGCGGATGGATGTGGTGAAATCGATCTGCTCCAGCATATCGCCAAACTGGAACGCGCGTGATTCAGGATTTATCTCATCGCCCTGGCCAGGTTTGAAAGTATGGTGCTCACCCTGCCTTGTCTTTTTGAGCTTACCGAAGATCTCCTCCAGTGATTTTTTGCGAATGCCCTGCTCGGTCTTGGGTGTGATATTTATCTGCCCGCTGGCATTTTCTTCGGTTATATATCCCTTGTCCCTGAGCTCATCAATGAAATCGCCCATGCCATATTCATCATCCGTCAGCTCATACTCTTTATCCAGCTGATTCAACCACTGCATGGCTTCCGCTACATCACCGTTTGTATAGGTGAGCAACTGCATGAAAATGTCCAGTAGCTGCTCAAATTTCGATTTGCCTTCCTGTCCCGGATCGTATTTAGAGAACTGGTGTCCTATCATAGCTCCTCCCTTCAATGTTTCGACTTAAAATTACGTCTAAATCGCTAAGTTGTTCGGGAGTTAACTTTTTTTAGGGTATTCCCAGCCTATCTCCGCGGACTATCTGCCGGATTGTTTATGATAGGGGTATTTCCTTCCTGTGCTCCCGGTCTTGGCGAGCCATATTGCTTTTCCCA
>DASWTK010000178.1:0-3264 GCA_036402175.1 Chitinophagaceae bacterium
TTTTTTGAGGGCGTTGACTGATAGTTTGTTTATAAAGAAAAAATGAGGTTTTATGATTATAACCGGAGGCAGGAGGTTGAAAAAGAACAATTCAAAAGTTTTCTATTAGAAAACTTTTTTTATCTTTGACAGTGTTCAATATTATAACCCGACGGACATTACTTGAATATTGCAAAAAATATCCAGCAGCAGCAATTGCATTGCAGGAGTGGTATCATGAATTGGTGAGATGTGATGTTAGGAACTTTAACGAGTTAAAAGGGATCTATGGAAATGCCAGCCTTGTATCAGATGACAGGGTTGTTTTCAATATTATGGGTAACAAATACCGGCTTGTGGTCAGAATTGTATTTGAGTTTAAAGCTATTCAGCTTAAGTGGTTTGGTACCCATGCCGAATATGATAGAATTGACGTAATTACAGTACAATACAAAAAGAAATAAGCTGTGGAACTTAAAATAATAAAGACAAAAAAGCAATACCAGGAATATCTAAACTGGGTTGATAAGATGTTTGACAAAAAGGTTAAGCCAAATACACCCGAAGGCGAAAAACTACAGGTGGTATTATTATTAATTAAGCAATATGAGGATGTTAATTATCCTATTCCTGTACCGGACCCAATTGAGGTTATAAAATTAAAAATGCAGGAAATGGGGTTGAAAAATAAAGACCTTGTAGGAAAAGTAGGAACCAAAGGATACATATCTGCCCTTTTGAATAAACGCAAACCCCTGACTCTGGAATTAGCCAAACTATTTCACCGTGAACTTGACATTCCGGCGGAAATTTTATTGTCCTGATACTGGGAACCCTTTTGCCCAACCGAAAATCATTCACCCCCTACACACACTTTACAATCACTTACTTTGAACTGACCATTAAATTCAGTAATTTAAAACAAGTTAATCCGGCCAGATATCATTCCCCGACGTTAATCTGTAAACCAGCGGACGACAGTTGTTAACCGAATTCATTCCTTGCAGCCGGGAAAGGATAGCTTTAGACAGGTACACCAACAATTTACATATGTACAGGTATCTCGTCTTTTGTGTTTTGCTGGTTAATTGTAGTCAGAAGAAAAATAATATTGAGGGAGCATACTATCTGGTAACCGACACGGCATCACCGGCCGGTGAGGTTACGATGCGGATGATGAGAGAAGGTTACTGGATCAAAGCCAGTTATCTGAACAGCCAGATCCGGACTTTCACAAGATGCAGCGGCGGAACATATCTAGTTAAAGATGGCAGGTGCCTTCAAACAAAGCTGTTTGATTCATATGAAATTTTAGAAACCACGCCTACTGATACTTTTGAAATAAGCTTCGGCGATGCAGGTTTTAAACTGAGCAACGCGGAGGCTTCAGAAAAATATCAACGGCCAAAGGTTGACGCTGCGCTCACCGATACCACGCTCGAAGGCGTATGGCAGATGGTTACTGCAGAATGGTGGGGCACAAAAAGCAGTCAACAGGATTTTACGCAGATCAAGATGTTTGTGCATCCTTGCTTCATGTGGGTGCAATATAAACCTGAGTTAAATGAGTTCCTGGGTGCAGGCGGAGGTACGTATCATTACGATGGAAAGCAACTTCTTGAACGCCTCGAGTTTTTTTCGTTTCGTGCGCAGGAGCCATCTGACAATTGGATACAGATCCGGAAGACGGCACCAGACCAATTCTATCAGGTAAATGCGGAAGGAGCCGGAAAAGAAAGTTGGCAGAAAATCAATCCAAAAACAAAATAGAGATATCTGTTGCGAATCGTTGCCTCATTGTTTTACGGGTTGGCGTTGATGAGTTGTTGCATAAGCGCGACAGCGCAGATGGATGACACTGTCATGCACCCGGTGATTAACCCTACATTACAGCAACATTACATTCAACACATTTTTGTTGCGCCTGATAAGAAGCTTTGGCTGAGCACCAATATCGGCCTGATAAGATATGATGGTAATGATGCGCGGGTCATGCGCGAGAACCCTTTTGGCGTTTTCAGAACATTCCCTGGAAAGAATGGCTTGTATCTGATTGATCAGTTCGGACTGAATTACTTACACTACCAGACTGGCAAACAACATTTCATTGATATCAAAGTGCCCAGCGAAGATTCGTCAACCTTCCTTACCAATATATACCTGTGCGTGCTGGAAGATGATGACGAATCACTCTGGATCGGCCGCATTAACATGGGGTTACTGTATTTTAATAAAACCACAAAAGAAGCAGCGTCATACCAGATATTTTCGGCCGACAAACGTCCATTAAGCGTTGAATGCATTATAAAGGATGTTAGAGATCCAGATACGCTTTGGCTTGGAACCGGCTCGGGCATTTACTCATTCGATAAAAAAAACAGGAAACTCACAAGAAATTTTTCGTGCATCAATCCATTGGATTCAGGCATTAATGATGCCAGGATATCAAAAATGCACATGAATGGAAAAGATGAGATTTGGTTTACGGCTGGCAGAAGTATTGGATGCTACTATAAAAAAACCGGGCAATACAAAATGTTCCCCGGAGGTAAACACGCTTTAAATACGGGTGGCGATTTCGTGTACCTGCAACCGAAGAACGAATATGAATACTATATAGGTTCGGGCACGGGATTTCCGGGCTTATTCAATACCACCACACGCCAATACCGTTTTCCTTTTACAACAGTCAGGCAATACCCCTCACTTCAATTAAACCATTTTGCGCAAGATAGCAGCGGTACCTTGTGGAGCGTCATCCACGGGCAATTGCATAAAGCAAATACAGCCAGGCCGCCATTTGGCCGTGTTTCGCGAGTACATCCGTCGTCGGGCAACTTCACTGCCGATTCGCTTCGCGGTATCACCTGGAGTGAAACCGACAGGAAGTATTACGCGATTTTGAACAGAAGTAATTCTGTGGTAGCGCTTAATGAAGACTATTCTTTCAATGCACAGATTCCGCTGGAGTTGGGCAACGATAAAAATTCAAACAACGGTTATTCGCATTTGAATGACATAACAATTGATGGCAACAACCGGATCTGGCTTGCGGGTGACCGGCTCTATTACTCAGACATTGCAAAAAGCAGGATGGTGGCTTTGAATGTTAAGCAACAGTTTAGAAGTATAGTAGCAAGGGGCGACTACGTATATCTTCAACCTGCAAATTCATTTTCGAGAAGTATATACAGGATCGATTCGAGGACAATGTTTCTTGATTCTATCAGGCTGCACGCAGATATTTTAAGGAAGACGGGCGACTCACTTAATTGGGACCCGTTC
>DASWTK010000179.1:0-12453 GCA_036402175.1 Chitinophagaceae bacterium
ACAGAACGTCTGGCACAAAACCGTCCGACACGCACGCGGTCTTTCATTGAAAACGCAATCACCGCATATGGAAAACCCAAAACCCAAAACTCAAAACTCAAAACACAAAACCCAAAACTCACGCAGATTTTAATTAAAACGCAATCACCGCACCTGGAAAACCCGAAACCCAAAACCCGAAACCCGAAACTACCAGTCTTTATCCGGCTTCCGCGGCGACGCCACCTTCTCCTTTTGAAGTCTATCCTGAACTTCCTTTTCCTTTTGCTGTAATGCCTTCAGCAATTGTTCAACCCGCTGTTTTGATAATTTACTTTGTGGTGGTGGTTGTTGTTTATCTTTTTCCTGCTGCTGTTGATCTTTATTCTTTTTCTGCTGCTGTTTTTGCTGATCCTGCTTCTTTTTCAATTCACTTAATGCCTTCTGCAGATTTTCCCTGGCGAGTGAGTCCGTTGGGTCAAGCTTCAGAGCGTTCTTCCATGAATCGATACTTTCTTCCAGTTTGCTTTGTTTGATATATGCTACTCCCTGGTTATAATATCCCTGCTGTTTCATTCCTTTGTCGGCCGCGGTTTCAATGGTATTGCTGAACGACTGAACCGCTTCGTCCAGATTTTTTTTACGGAACTGCGCATTGCCCTGGTTGAAAGTCGCGATGGTGCTTTTTGGATCAACTTTCAAGGCTTGCTGGTATTGCTCCAGCGATTTATCGAACTCTCCTTTGCGGTAGAATTCATTGCCCTTGTATAAATACTTGTCGGCCTGCTGCGCGTTCGCCGCAAAAGGAACAACCGACATAATACAACCTAATATGATTAACAGATGTTTCAGGCCTTAACTTTTTTACGTTCTGGAATAAACAACTCAACAACCAGGAACAAAATTGCACCGGCAATAAACCACTGGAAGAAACTTTTGTAATTGATGAAGGCCGCGTCACGCACCGATTTCTGTTCAATGGTGTTTAAGCGATCCAGGATTTGTTTAACTGCCGCGTCCGTATCTTCCAGCTTTACATATTCTCCGTTCGATGCTTGTGCGATTTGCTGTAAAAGTGTTTCATTCAACCTGGTGACCACAGTATTGCCTTCCATATCTTTCTTGGTGCTTCCTGTTTCCGGATCAATTATCACCGATCCTTCGGGCGATCCAATGCCCACAGCCGTGATCATCACTCCATTCTCTGCCAGGTTTTTCGCGATCGGAACAGCCTCGGCATCATGGTCTTCCCCGTCAGATATCAGCACGATTGCCTTGAACTTTCGTTCCTTGCTATTGAATGATGTATTTGCCATCTGAAGCGCCTGCCCTATAACCGTGCCTTGCGTGGGAACCACTCCGGGGCTTGCCTGCTGAATGTACATGCGCGCTGCGCTATGGTCGGTTGTAAGGGGCATTTGCAGGTAGGCGCGTCCTGCGAACAACACAATACCGATGCGGTCGTTCGGCAGATTGCCCATCAGCCGAATTACAAACTGTCTTGCCCTTTCCAATCTGTTGGGCGGGAAATCTTCAGCCAGCATGCTCTTGCTCACATCCATCGCAAACATGATGTCGACACCTTTGCGGGTAACACTTTCATTGTCTGATGGCTTCTGAAGATTAGCGGCAGCAACAACGCAAATTGCAAAGCCAAGTAAGACCAGCAGGAATTTCAGATTAAATTTCGCAGGTGAATAGTCTTTCACCAGCTCTTTTACCAGCTTTGGATCACCGATCTTCTTAACCGTGCCCCGTTTCCACTGAAGCACATAAATGAACAGGAAAATCAGGAACGGCAACAGGATAAGGCCGAATAGAAAATCAGTATGTTCGAAGCGCGTCACCGATTGGGTTGATTTATTATGGATAAATGGATCAGCAAACTGGTACCGTGGGTCAAATTAAGCATTTAATACACTCATTATCAAAGCCGGTCCTTAAAGAATCAATAAAAAACCCTGCCATTATTTCTTGCCTTCCTTAAAACCGTAATGCCTGAATATTTTATCAAGGATTTCCAGGCGGGTAGCGACAATATCCTGGTTTGGATCTGCCGACTCTATCTGAAGAACGAAGGGATAGGGATGTTTGTTTTCTTCGATCCATCCTACCACCCAGCCGATTGAATTGCCATTTTCACTACGACCCCAACCAGTTTTGTACGACAGCTTATACTTATCGTTACTTTCTACCAGCATCATGCTTTTTACTTCGCGTTGTGTCCATGCTTTGAAAGGCAACTGGTCGAAATATAGTTTCTTCATCAGTCCCAATTGTTCATCAGGACTGATTTTGATGGAGTTGTCGAGCCAGAATGTGTCGATCGTATTGATCACCGCGCGTTTGTAGCGACTCCCATAACCGATTGAATCAAGCCAGAACTGCATGGTATCCTTACCGACGCGGCGGGCCAGCTCCTGGAACCATGGAACACAGGATTGGCGGAATGCTTCGTACATCGGGAGGTCTTTATTGCAGTTTGGATTAAAATTGTTTGTGCCATTCCATTGGATGACGGCGCTGTCGTTACTCACGATCCCTGTTTCCAGCCCGATCAGGGAGTTGACAATTTTGAAAGTTGATGCGGGAGTATAAACGCTATCAGTGAATTTGCCGAGATCATAAACCGTAACATCACCCCTGGTGTTGTCGAACATTCCGAAAGAGCCGGTCACTTTATGCTGATCAAAATATTGCTTTAATGAATCGTCTTCTTTGATGTTGTTGAATGAACAGCCAGATAGGATGAGGAGGAGGGAGAGGGATGTGAGGAGTGGTCGCATTTGGAAATTTTGGCAAAAGTAATGTAGGATCACAGATTTGGGAGGATTAATAAGAGCACAGATTTCATGGATAGAATATCACGGATATGGGGTTTATAGCACGGATTTAAAGGGATTATGTGATTGCACGGGCAGGGATTTTAGATCACAGATTAATATGGATTAAGGGATTGCACGGATTGGGTTTTATAGTACGGATTTAAAGGGATTATGGGATTGCACAGATTGGGTTCGTAAAGGGGCGTTATTGCCTGATTAATTCTGCACGCTGGTAGGTTTTTATGCCGTATGAATTTACTGTGGGGCTTTCTTCGGTATTTTTTCCTGAAGTGGAAACCGGTTTTGCGGTCAGGCCGTAAAACTCAACGATCAGTTTATCGCCTTCGAGCCAGGCATTATTAATGATCGTGCTGTTCATTACAGTAAACGCGGAAGATACACGGCCCGCAACATAATAATGGTCGATGAGAATACCATTGAGCTCATCAAGTATCCAGTGGCCTTTGGCGGGGTCAACGGGTTTAAGAATGTAAGGGCGACTGTCCTCCTTTCCTTCACCATAGATCAAATGCCATGTATAATGTCCTGCGCTATCGGTGGGCTGTATGCGAAGTTGCATCCTGACCGACCTGACAGTATCGTTGGAAGTGCGGTGCCATTTTATTTCTCCGCTCCAGTTGCCGATCCATCCACCCGGGAAATCAACTTTTTTTTTACACTTGCTTCCTGCTGGGTTGCAGCTTTCGGCATGCCATACATCGAAATAAGCTTGAGCAACACTCCATTCGTCCAGCCGAATCCGTCCTGCGAAGGATATTCTCCACCACCTGCTTCCAGCTTTGTATCCATCACATTGTATTTCTCCATCAGCTTACCCGTGCGGTCATACACATCAACATTCAATTTTATCCATCGCTGCGCGATGGTTTCCGCAAGCTGATTGAATTCATAATTACGCAATCCCTGAATGGCAAGCCATGTCAATGGCGCCCAGCCATTCGGTGCATCCCATTGCTGGCCGGTATTCTTGAGCGTTGTTACTACTCCCCCTGGCTGAAGAAATTTTGATTTGATCGTATTCATTACCCCGGTTGCCTGTGCTTTGGTAGCGATATCAAAGAACAGCGGCATTGCTCCCGCAATTGTCAACTGATTGCTGGTTCGTTTAAGTGTGATGTCGTAATCCATGAAGTAACCACTTGCGGCTGACCAGCAATATTTCAATATCGCTTTTTTACGTTTCTCTGCTACCTGGTCGTAATACCGTTGCCGGATGAGATTGCCGGTTTCCTTATAAGCTTTCGCAAGAGTTTTTTCTAATTGATACAACAGGCAATTCAGATCAACGGGTACATAATTCGTCACCTGGATCGTATTGATATTTTTTCCGTCCTTGAACCAACGGCTGCTGAAATCCCATCCGCTTTCGGCCGCGGAACGAAGGTGCCTGTATATGACCGGTTTTGATTTCGCGTTTGCGGCAACATCCTCATCGGCCAGGAAAGCTTCCTGTCGCGGTATATCCATCTGATCCCAATACCGGTTCAGCGTACTTCCATCGGGCATCTTCACAACGTGTTTGGTAGCTGCTGTCTTATCGTGATAATAATTGTGCTCTGCCTGTAATGCAGCCAGGTAAACCGCATATGCAACATTGCCCTGCTTTTCGGCCAGCAATTCAACCATCAGCGCGAAATAAGGAGGTTGTGACCTGCCCAGATAATATGATCGGTTGCCATTTGGAATGAATCCATACTGATTGATCAGATAGGCAAAATTCTTGACCATGTTCTCGATCATTTCTTCCTGCCCGCTTTCGCGTAAGCCAAGCATGGTAAAATAGGAATCCCAATAATAAATTTCACGGAACCTGCCGCCTGGAACGATATAGGGATATGGAAGCGGAAGCAATGAAGAACCTTCAACCTCTTTGTCGGGATCGCGCCTCAGTATCTGCCAAAGGCTTTCAATGTGCTGCTTGACATCCTGCCCTTTTGGAACATCGGATGTTTTCTCCTGCGGAATAATGAAATTGTTTTCAACAAAAAGCTTGAGGCTGAACCTGACCGCGGGATTATTTTTAATGGCGATGTATTCTTCAACGATCTTCTTCGGATCTTTTTTAGGAATGCAATCCACGAAGGTTTTTCCATCGGGGAAGATCCTGCTGCGCTGAACGTCTTCGAATAAGACGCCGTATATCTTATCTGGTGTAAGTGGCTTCTGCGCAAGACAGAGGCTTGTTAATAATACAAGCTGGAAGAGGAATATTAGGGGCTTCATGATCGTGGAATTTCGGAATTGAATATAGATAAAAGTAGGATAGGATGGAGGTAAAAATTGATTGGGATTCGTGGGATTGGGATTGAGGATTGGGTGAGAGTAGAGATTTATATTGGTTTTAGTTGGAGCACAGATTTAAATTGGATTTTTGGGATTTCACAGATGAAAATATTGGGAAGTAAAGGGCACTGAATTGGGAAGGGAGGAGCACGGGTTTAAAAAGGATTTCCCGGATTTCACAGATTTTATTGAAATGGTGTTGTTTCAAAAACCTGCAAAAGCCGGGAACCCAATTTTATGAAACCGAGAATCCGTATCTCTCTTAACCCGTTTAAATCATCGACTCCATATATTCGACCGCTTCATCCGTATAATCCCAAAAATCCAATTTAAATCCGTGCTCCACCCTTCCTAATATCTAATCAGTGTAATCCCGAAAATCCATTTTAAATCTGTGCTCCTTTCTCCCGATCTAAAATCCGTGCTTAAATCCCTCCAATCCGCGATCAGAATTTGAAGCTCACTCCGAGATTCACCAAATAATCCGCAAATGCCGCATCTCCATGCGCATACACACCCGTAGCCGCGGTTCTCAACTTATCGGCCACGCTCTGTGTTCTGTTGCGCTTTATCGCTACGGGCACCGTTAAAAATGCGGTAGCCTTTTTAAATGTATAACTCAATCCGGGTTCAATACTCACAACATATCCCGGTCTTCTGAATCCGCCGCTTCCTCCAACCAGGTCTTCCGATGGAATTCCTTCTACACGCACTCCTGCGGAAGCTCCGAACTTATTGAAATTGAAATTACCGCCAACCCTTGCCATGAACTGATCGGGAACACTCATGGTTGTGGTATTGTACAAAATTGCGGTAGAAGATAATGGTCCTCCTCTTGAAGTGGAAGTGCCATTCTGTTCGCGTGGATTGAGGAGGTAATAAAAATTACCGTACACGCCAATCTTGTTAGAGAAGTTGTAATACGTATTTACCTCCGCGGTGATACCTGTTCCGCCATCGCCTAATTGTATTGATTGGTCAACAGGTCCAAGTACGCGTACGCTATCATTTTTAACAAAGAAATCCTCGTATTCGTAATCACCCGTTGCAAGTTTAATTCCCAGCCCTACCTGTATGTTTGCCTTTGCGCTTTTAGCCGGATCAAGCAGCCAGTGGTAAGCAGAAACGCGGATGTCGCCCAGTCCGAAAGAATTGGTGTTATGCCTTGCACTGGGACCTGCATTGTTTCCGCCATGTTCGTACAGGGATGAACGTTTGTTTGAAATGATGGGAACATCCAGCGCGAATGACCAGCGGTTGCTGATGTGGCGGACCAGTGAAAAAGTTACAGAGTTTGACCAGTTGATCACTTCTGTATTATTATCGACCCTTGATTTCTCTTCGTGCGTTCCAACAAAATGCCGGAACGACCTGAAGTATCTGTAAGATGTATTCAGCTGCCATCCTTTTGCGGAAACCTGTTGAGCGCCTTCACGCGTGCAAACCGCACCGGTGCTGCGAATGGCAACACATCCCTGCGCCACTGCGTCAGCGAATGTGAGGGATGAAATAAAAAGAATGAATAAATATTTTCTCATACAAATGTTACTAATGGTTTAATTGATGCGCGGTTGTTTCTTTCCGCATTTTCAGTCGTTGAACTATATAAGTACCGATGCTTCTTCCCATTTCATTACCGCGTTCGATATCGAATCGATAATGTATGCCGCCGTACAATCTTGATATGCCGGCTTCTTCGGCTGCTTTTCTGAACGATTCTATCTGCCTGTTCTTTATCCCGAACTCCAGGAGTGAGGTATCGGTGAACGACAGGTTATCGCCAAAAATGCTGGTCATCACTTCCGCTGCAGCGTTACTGATTACAGAATGTCCGCTCGGATAGGAAGGGAATGGTGGCGTTTGAATGTAGGGACGCCACATCTGATCGATATGTTTATTGATGACGGTCTCGGGTCGTACCAGGTTGGAACGGAATTTCTCATCCCAGCATCCGATGAATCCGTCGAAGAGCGCGATGGAAGTTTCAGTGTAAGCACAGACCGTTGTGCCGAAATCGGCCTTTGCTTTCTGCGCCGCAATGCCAACTATATTCATCCAGTGACCCGGAGGTGAAAACTTTTTCGTTGCGAACATCATATGGCCCTGAACATTCAGCTTAAAGGGATTATCGTCCCAGAAATCTGCAATATGTTTTTGTTCTTCAGTCAGGCTATCACCTATATTTTTAACCTCCATCAGATCCTTATAAAAAGCAACATCCGTCTTCTTTATTTCGTAGGCAGGTGGAATCACACACCTGAACTGCGAACAACTGTCAAGCACCATTGTGCGGATCTTCATCCAGTGAGGTTCTACGGCTGTTGTATAAGCCGGAGGTGTAGGAATCCATCTTCCCTCTTCATTAATCACCGTATACTTGGAAGCGCTTCTGGTTTGCGCATAATTATCGCCTTTGCTCCACTTCAGTATGTGTGCCGCAACGCTATCAGCAAATTTTTGTGTAGCAGTCATAACTTCTTCCGGCATGCCTGCGCTGTCGGCAGCATGTTTCATAGCATTCACATAATCTACCATGCTTCCTTCAGGAAATGTTACGGCTTCGCCTACTTTGCAAAAAGCAAGCAGACTTGCAAAATGGAAATCCACATTGGTGGTATCCTGTTTTGGCAAAGGAGGTAAATGGGTGATCTGCCCGGCCAGTGAATTGAAACGGGAATCACCTGCAACCATTGCTTCGTAAGCGGCGATGTTCGCGTAAACGTAATTGCGTGAAGCGATCATGGGAGGAAAATTATTTTCCAGCACCACGTTGTTCAGCTGCTTCACTGTTTTGCAGTATAAAAAAGGATCGTTGGTGAACTTTTTATAATCACCGGGCTGTTTGCAGGACGCTATCAACAGCATCATGCAAACCACACTAACCATAATGCGCATAATCTTGGTCGGATTTAATCAATAAATTTTAAGGAAATAAAAATGAAAGCGAATTACGCTCGCTCAGCATTCTGGCGGCTGGGTAGGTGTAGAAATATAAACAGGAGGTATAAACCATTTGTAGTCTGAATAATCTTTTACAATGCTGCGGGTCACTGCATTAATGGAAGCGAGCGTGTTGTTTATATAATCGCTCATCGGGATCTTGGCAGAATGTTCTTTTGAATCCTTTTTAGCGCCGGGTTGCTGGATGTCGTTCACCAGTTTAAAGAAATGCTGTTCGGCTGCCTGCAGGCTGGTTTTTTGTTCATTGGGAATGCACAGTAACACAAGCTCTCCGTTTTCGATCTTGCGTTTTACATATCTGTAATGAATGCCGTTGATCTCAGTTTCGCCTTCAAAGGTTTCAAAATCGTTCCAGTCGGCAATGTATGGCATGTTGAGCGGAACCTTAATCCTGATCAGGCGCGATTCGTCGTACTGATTTTTGTCGAGTTTAGCCTGAAGGTGGGTGCTGACTTCCTCTCCGAGATAGTTCATGAGCAGCCTGTATCCATACCAGTTGAATACGAGTAAGGCAATAAGAGATATGGCAGTCAGTTTTTTCAGCACTGGCAGTAAGCGATTATCGGGTTAAATGTAGGATTATCCGGGGAAATGGGCAAGTTGGGTTTTGGGTTTTGAGTTTTGAGTTTTCCAAAGACGGGTGTGGTTGGTTTTCGGTTTACGGTTTTGGGGTTTCCAAAGACGGGCGTGGCTGACTTTGGGTCCAGGCCAACAAATCAAACATCGCCTTTGGAAAACCCAAAACCCAAAACCCAAAACTCAAAACCCAAAACTATTTAACCGTAAACGTCCTCCTCTCCACCCCTACCCCCGTAATAGTCAAACTCTTCCAGCTTTTTGGAAGTACAGATTTTATCTGAATGATGCCTTTCGGGGTGATCTCGAGTCCGCCAAACCCCATCAATACACTTTGAATGATGCCTCCGGCGCCTGTGGCAAAGTAAGGGTTGGTGCCGCCCTTGCTTTCTGCTATTACACGGAAAGGCGGATTGAGATTGGGCACATAGGCGTCTTTGAAGAAATGATACGCCTTTTCACTATCGCCCAGGCGTGCATACAAAAGAGTAAAAATCGCCTGGGTCATGGCAGGCGTGCCTTCGTCGGGCACGCGCGTTTCGTAATATTCTAGGTCCTTTCTCACCTGTTTCGGATCGGATACTTCTTTCAATGGATAGGAAAGGAGGTTTACATCCGCCTGCTTGATGCCTTCACCTTTATAAGTAGCGTGTTCCTGTGTAACTCCATTTTCCATTTTAAGAATGGGGATGTTGCCTGCAACATGCATCCAGTCCGGGTTAGCAGCAACTCCGATGATCTTTGCCGCATCGGTCGCGTATTGCAGGTTTGCCTTTGCCGCTGCATTGGTAAACGCATTGTTGTCAACGTTCTCTGCCCACTCATCCGCGGCAACAACATTTTTGATATCGTATTTGCCCGGCCCGTTCCGTTCAACCCTTGAAGCCCAGAAATCGGCCGTTGCTGAAAGTATCGGATAACCTTTCTCCCTCAGCCAGTTTTTGTCCTGGGTAACACAGTAATAATTCCATGCGGCTATGCCTACGCAGGCAGTGATATGATGTTCGAACGGTCCGCTCAAAGCCCAGACGGGTGTTTCTTCAACACCGGTCTCAGCACTTTCCCAGGGGAACATAGCTCCTTTATAACCATGCGCGAACGCGTTTCGGCGCGCAGCTTCCAGTCGCTGGAACCTGTATTCCACCAACGACTTCGCCATTTCCGGCTGCATTACAAGAATGGAAGGGAACATCCATAATTCAGTATCCCAGAATACGTGGCCGTTATAACCAAGGCCTGAAAGTCCCATCGGTGACGGTGAGAAAGCCGTGCCTGCTCTCGAAAATGAGTAGAGGTGATAGAGCATGCTGCGCACATCCTGCTGACTTTGCGCGTCGCCTTCAATAATAATATCGCTCTTCCACAGTTCATCCCATGCCTTATTATGAAACTGGATAAGGCGATCGCGGCCTTCCAGCTTTGCGAATATGGTAAGTCGCTCTGCTTCATTCAACGGATCATCGTGATGGGCTGATGTAATAGAAGAACCTGCAATGGAGAACCTGTATGTTTCACCTGCCTTGAGCTTTTTAGTGAATTTCATCAGGTGCATATTGTTATCCCACATTTCATGGATCACTCTTGGCTCGGATCCATGATGTTCGCCAAACAGGAATGTGTTGGACGCGCACATCAGGAGTTTGCCGGTAGGACTTTTAGCGGCAGAAGTGAGCAGGCTGATCACAACGTGCGGACGATCGATCTCGTTATAATAATTCTGTACATCCTTTAACGCATCGGGCGATTCCATGACGCTTGCGCCACCGATGGTGATGTCTTTTTTAGGTGTGATGGTAATGTCCATCAGCACAGTAAAAGGAAGATGACGTAATGAATAGTAGGTATAGCTGACCGAAGCTTTATCTGCATGATCGAATGACGAGGTGAAGTTTGCATGCTTCATATCCAGTTCCTGTTTCAGGTTGGAAGTATTGCGTGCGTCCAGTCTTTTGCCGTCGATATCAAGGTACATGTTCAGCAGGTTGAAGCTGCGAAGGAAGTTGCTGACACGGCCTCGGCCATACAGGTCGTATGCTCCGGCCAGAACAACGTCTTTCACCTTAAAGGGCTCAGGCGACGAAACAATGCCGATCATGCCGTTAGCTACCGTGATGCCATAATATTCAGACGGATTGATATTGGTAGCGGTGATTTTCCAGGGATCCTGGCCAAATCCAATTTGAATCACAAATACCATTAGGATAGTGACAAGCAGTCTATTGAACATAAATCAAAGATTAAGAATGATTGAGGATTCAATTTAAGCCAGATTACATCGCTGATTAACAACATTATCATGATTTTTCATCATAAAATCCGTGAAATCCCATAAATCAGGATAAATCTGTGCTTATTATTATTAATCAGGATAATCCTTATCGCGCTTTGGAGCACGGATTTTGACCGGATTTAGGGGATTTCACAGATTTAATCCTTATCCAAATCTGCGCTACATTTGCTAACAATTGTTAGTCTCAATTATGCCACCCATTCCCAATCCGAAAGTTCGCATTGTAACCGCTGCCAGCCTTTTCGATGGCCACGATGCAGCAATCAATATCATGCGCCGCATATTGCAGAGCAAAGGTGCCGAGATCATTCATCTCGGACATAACAGGTCTGTGGCGGAAATTGTTGAATGCGCTATTGAAGAGGACGCGCAGGGCATTGCCATTACCAGCTACCAGGGCGGTCATGTTGAGTTCTTTAAATACATGAAGGACCTGCTTGATCAGAATGGATGTGGCCATATCAAAATATTCGGCGGTGGAGGTGGAACTATTTTACCGGAAGAGATACGTGAGCTCCATAAATACGGCATCACAAGAATTTATAGTCCCGATGATGGAAGAAAGATGGGACTTGAAGGAATGATCGAGGATGTGATCAGGCAATGCAATCCTTTCCCGGCAGAGATCATGGATACGAAAGGTGGAAATGGCGAGGGGCCTGCTGGTCATAACTGGCAACAGAATGACTATTGGCAGGCGCCTAAAAAATGGAATGGCCAGCTTCCATTGGGTGAGAAAAAGGACATCAGGCGGATCGCAAGGGCGATCACGCTGGCGGAAAATGGCATGACGCAGGATCAGCCGATACCCTCAAACTCACAACCACAAGGAGTGGTATTAGGCATCACCGGAACTGGAGGCGCAGGTAAGTCATCGGTGACTGATGAAATTGTTCGCAGGTTTTTAAATTCATTTACAGATAAAACAATAGCGGTTATTTCTGTCGATCCTTCGAAGAAAAAAACCGGTGGAGCATTGCTGGGCGACAGGATCCGCATGAATTCCATTTCAAATCCGCGCGCCTATATGCGTTCGCTGGCAACGCGCGAAAGCGATAAGGCATTAAGCAGTCATGTTGAAGAAGCGATCGACATTGCTAAGGCCTCGGGATTTGATCTTATCATTCTTGAATCGGCCGGTGTTGGTCAGAGTGACGCGTCAATACTTGATTATTGCGACGTAAGCCTGTATGTAATGACGCCCGAATACGGGGCCGCATCGCAGCTGGAGAAGATCAACATGCTGGATTATGCCGATGTGATCGCGATTAACAAATTCGACAAGGCAGGCGCTTTGGATGCATTGGCCGATGTGCGCAAGCAATACAAACGCAATCATGCGTTATGGACAGCCCAGGATGACGATCTACCGGTGATAGGCACCATTGCCGCGCAATTTAACGATGCAGGCGTGAACCATTTGTTCGATAAGCTGATGCACGCGATCGAAAAGAAAACGGGAGCCAGGTTTGGCAACATGCCTGCGTCTGCTGATGCAACGGGACAGGAAGAGGTTAT
>DASWTK010000180.1:0-10251 GCA_036402175.1 Chitinophagaceae bacterium
ATGTATTCACTTATCGACAAAGCCGCCAAAGATGCCGGTTCAACGCTCATGTCACCGTTCATGACGCTTTCTTTTATGGCTCTCCTCGTTATTCCCCATGTCAAACTCAGCGATCTTGGGTTGTTCGACGGCGACTCCTTCTCCTTTTTCACCGGAAAAAACCTGCCCTTTACCGAGCCCGGGCCATTGCCTGCCTTATAGTGCTTGACTTCGCTGGCAGTTGCTGGTAGATTTGTCTAAAATTAAAAAGACATGCGACACAGACAATGCCGGTCACGATCCGGAATAAATTCAAGCGTACCGGTTGGATTGATACTACTGGTTGTTGGAGGAGCCTTGCTGGGCAGGCAGCTGGGACTGGAAATACCCGGTTGGGTGTTCGGCTGGGAAATGCTGCTGATAACTATCGGATTAATTATTGGTATTACTAACGGTTTCAGAGACATCGGATGGCTGATAATGGTTGCGATAGGCACATTTTTCCTGGCAGATGATTTTTTTCCAGATATCAGGCACTTCATTTGGCCGGCAGTATTGATAGTAATAGGCCTCATCGTAATTTTTAAACCCAGAAAAAAAAAGAACATGATAATCTCAGAACAAACGGCTACCAGTAACCGCATTGAAAATCCGGCCGCGGACGGTTCAGTTCCTTCCAGCGAGGATGTAATTGATGTAACCTCAGTTTTCGGAGGTAGCAAAAGGATCGTATTATCCAAAAATTTCAAAGGCGGCTCAGTTGTGGCAATCTTTGGTGGTTCAGAAGTCAATCTTACACAGGCCGATTTTAAAAGCCCGGTAAGGATCGAAGTGGAGGCAATCTTTGGAGGTGCAAAACTCATTGTTCCATCCAACTGGGAAGTGAGAACGGAAACTACCGCAATACTTGGTGGAATTGATGATAAGCGTGATCCCGCGGCAATGACTGATCCAGAAAAAGTGCTTATTCTCGAAGGCACAGTGATATTCGGAGGAATAGAGATCAACAGTTATTAAGTAATAAAAACCAGCACCAACTTTAATTAACCAACTATGAACTGGTATCTTGCAAAGATCATATTCAGGATCGTATGCGGAGATGGAAGTCATAAGCCGCAATTCGACGAGCAATTGCGGCTTATAGCGGCTGAAAACGATGAACAGGCATTTAAAAAGGCGGGCATTATCGGGCAACAGGAGGCAGAAGTATTTCCCGGCAGCAAGCAGAGAATGGTAGAATGGAAATTTATCAACGTTGCTGAGCTGTACAGGATAAGTGAACTGATAGACGGAGCAGAGTTATTTTCAAGGATCCAGGAAACTGATAATGCGGATAGTTATATGGAACTGGTGAATCAGCGCGCAGCATTTATCCGTGAGCACAATACTAACAGACATTTACAATTATTATAGATTTTGCCGGTCTCACTACTTAATATCAAAAAGCATCGATGGGTATTTATTGCAGGCTTTCTGTTGCTGACTGCCATCCATGCGCAGATATTAAGAAGCCTGGGCCTGGATTGGGAAACGGCCTTATGGGATAGCGCGGTCACAAATTTTTGTTTTGCAGCCGGCTGCATATTAATGACCAACACACTTCGTTATTACCTGCCTAGAAAATACCAGTACATTATCCTGGTGGTTTGGAGTGTTACTCTATCCACCGCCTGCTTTTTTATATCAAAATGGATACTGCAATTCATTTTCAACGCCGAGCAGCCATATCTTGAAATACTGGATAATTCAATGACCATCCGGTTCTGGGTGGGAGTACTCATCATTAGCTGGATTGGGATTGTAAGTATACTTTGGTACAGGCAACAGGAAAGCTCAGAAGTTGAAAAAAGAAAAGCCGATACAGAAAAGCTTTCAAGAGACGCTGAATTATACAAATTGCGGCAGCAATTGCAACCGCATTTCCTGTTCAACAGTTTAAATTCTATCAGCGCGCTTGCGGGCAGCCAACCTGAAATGGCAAGGAAGATGATACACCAGCTTTCGGAATTCCTGAGGGGCACACTCAGAAAAGAAGAACATCAGTGGGTAACGCTTGCCGATGAACTTCAGCATCTGACACTTTATCTTGAAATTGAAAAAGTGAGGTTCGGTCACAGGCTCAGCACCAGTATTGTGAGCGATGAGGCGAGCAATGGATTCAGGCTTCCATCGATGCTGCTGCAGCCAATTGTCGAGAATGCGATCAAATTCGGTTTATACGATACAACAGATTCTATAATTGTGAACATAAGCGCCAAAGTTGAAGGTGATCAACTGGTAATAGAAGTGAAAAACCCATTTGATCCATCCACTTCCGGTCCCCTTTCAGGAACGGGGTTCGGTCTGACTTCTGTTCAAAGACGATTGTACCTGCTGTTTGCCAGAAACGACCTGTTAGCTACCAAAGCAGAAGGAAATATATTTATTACTACTGTGAAAATTCCACAGCATGATCAAAGCATTACTGATAGACGATGAGCCATTAGCGCGTTCAATGGTGAAAGAATACCTGCAGTTTTATCCGCAGATTGAAGTTGTACAGGAATGCAACGACGGATTTGAAGGCGTGAAAGCGATCATGCATCACCAACCTGATATTATTTTCCTCGATATCCAGATGCCAAAGATCAGTGGCTTTGAAATGCTTGAACTGGTAGAAAATCCACCTGCTGTAATTTTCACTACAGCTTTTGATGAATACGCAATCAAGGCATTTGAAAATAACGCCGTGGATTATTTGCTGAAGCCATTCAGTAAGGAACGTTTCGATAAAGCGATCAGTAAATGGTTGGATCAGAAAAATATTCCGCAACCGGAATCTGTTAATGCATCGCTTTTAGAGACTGCCGCGCAATTACCTCAGCAGAGCCGTCGCATTGTTGTAAAGATCGCCGGAAGGATACGTATCATTCCTGTGGACGATGTTCATTTTCTTGAAGCTGCAGATGATTATGTGAAGATCCATACTAAAGAAGGGTCATTCATCAAAAACAGGACTATGGGAAATTTTGAACAGGTGCTGGATCCGCAGCAATTTGTGCGAGCGCACAGGTCTTATATCGTGAATGTTCAATTCATTACCCGCCTGGATCCTTACGAAAAGGAAAGTTATCTCGCCATTCTCAAAACCGGTGAGCAGGTTCCGGTAAGTAAAACAGGATATGCGAAATTGAAAAAGGTGTTAGGTTTATGAATCACAGATTAAAGGATTTTGGCGGACTCGGGTATTGGAAAGAACTGAGGATTAAAGTCTAAGCATTTTGACTTACCTACCTGCACTTTCACATCATTTCCCGCATAAGGATTAAAGCCCCGGTATGGTTTGGTTTTTGCAGTTTTTTTATCATGAACAAAACATCAATAGCCACAGGCTTCCTACGATTTGCCGGCAGATTTTACCGCTGGGCATTCCGGAACATTTTTAAACTCGTCCGCAAATCCGACGCGCACATCACCGCTATCGAACAAAAGAAAAAGTTACATTCAGTTCCACCCCAAACCCAAAACCCAAAACCCGAAACCCTAAACCCAAAACCCTAATCCTGCCCAATCCATACCGCTCCCCCGATACTATTCCTAACAGCACCCGTAACCGACGCCAGTACATTATTCTCTTCTCTCCATCTCAGCACACCTATCAACGCCATCACCAATGCTTCTTTATATTGAATGAGATCTGTACCGGGAATTTCAACCGTAACATTTAAAGGTTTAAGCACCTCCTGCAAACGCCGCATCATGAAGCCATTCAGCGCCCCTCCTCCGGTTGCAAGCAGTTTTAGTCCTGCAGGTCCCATCTGAATTCTCGGCCCCAGAAGGTCCACCGCCTTTCCTATCTGTACGCAGATATGCTCTGTAAAAGTTCTTATCGCGTCTTCCGTATTCAATCCGGCTTTCTGAACGATGGGATAAACCAGATCGGTTCCAAAATCATTAGCCAACGATTTGGGATATACCTGCCTGTAATATTCAAGTGAATTCAATTCTTCGAGCAGCCGTTCATTCACATTTCCTGACGCGGCCATTTTTCCATCATCATCATACGGCTTGCCAGCCTGGTTTGCCAGGAGGTTCAATACCCTGTTTGCCGGACAAACATCGAAGGCCAGGTATTGATCGGGATGATTGAGTGAAAGATTAGCGATGCCGCCGAGGTTCAGAAAGAAATTGTAATCACCCAGCAATATCTTTTCGCCAATGGGCACAATCGGCGCCCCCTGCCCTCCCAGGGCTACGTCCATTGCCCGGAGGTCTGTTACCGTATTAATTCCTGTTACTGCGGCAATCGCGGCGCCATCGCCTAATTGGGCCGTCATTTTCCGGGAAGGCATGTGAAATGTGGTATGCCCATGAGAGGCGATCAGCTGGACCTGGTATTGTATGTTGCCGGAACTGATAAACCGGTTCACCATCTGGCCAATGTATTCTCCATAAGCTGAATGCAACAACAGGTAGTCCCTTGCATTCAGGTTAATGGCATTGCTGAGTTTTGCCACCCAGTCGGCTGAATATTCATAACAATCCGCTTTTACGATCTCGTACGACCATTTACCCCCCGTTTCCTGCAGATGCACATATGCGATATCCAATCCATCCAATGAACTTCCGCTCATTAATCCAATGACCCTGTAAACCATGCATTAAAGATTTTAGTGCCCGGCAAAAAAATATATTTTTTTGCGGTCGGGCTGGGAATTTTAGATTTGCCGGGGCAAATTTTTGATTTATCCCGGCAAATTACGATATACTCAACATGGTTGTCAACTTAAGCGCACGATATTCGTTGCTGTCCGACTGGATCAGTGAACTGAGAGATGATTCAATTCAGAAGGATAGAATGCGCTTCCGCCGCAATCTGGAAAGGATTGGCGAAGTGGCAGCCATCGAGATCAGCAAAGAGCTGGCTTTTAAGGAAGTTGAAGTGCAAACACCACTGGGTACGGCCACCAGCAAGGTTTTGAAGGATCAGCCGGTATTGGGTACTATTCTCAGGGCGGGAATTCCGCTTCACCAGGGATTGCTGAATTATTTTGACAAGGCTGATAATGCATTCATTTCAGCTTACCGCAAACATAACCGCGATGGCACGTTCGAGATAAGAATGGAATATATTTCCTGCCCCGATCTGGAAAACAGGGTGCTGATACTTTCCGATCCTATGCTGGCCACCGGCTCCTCGCTCATTAAGACCATCCAGTTTCTCAAAGATGAAGGCCCTCCTTCCGAGATCCATATAGTAACCGCAATCGCCTGCACTGTAGGCATCGAATACCTGAAGCGCGAAGAACCGGGTATCAGGATCTGGTGCGGGGATATTGACGACGAACTCACCGCAAAGGGATACATTGTCCCCGGCCTTGGCGATGCCGGAGACCTTGCATTTGGCAACAAAGTACAGATGTAATTCTTCAAAATATTAACAAGGAAAGTCTCAGCACTTTTTGTATTTTGTTTGTCTATATAATCCTAACTGCCATTTATAATGAAGAAAGTTGTTTTGTTGCTGCTGATAAGCTGCTTCCTTGAATCCCGGGCACAGGACCCTAATTTTTCTCAATTCTTTGTTTCACCGCTTACGCTGAACCCTGCGCTCACCGGCAAATTCAATGGCAACCTTCGTGTGGCAGGAAATTACCGCAACCAATGGCCTGCTTTTACAAGGGCTTTCATTACCTCCAGCCTTTCGGTTGATTTCCCCATCATGACCGGCCGTCTTGCAGAAACAGACACCTGGGGTGTGGGTATAATGGCTATGACCGACAAAACCGCTGATGGCATTCTAACCGCAAACTATATTTCCATCACTACAGCATATCACAAAGGGCTCGACGAAGACGGCCTTCACCAGCTCGGGGTCGGCTTCCAGGGCACTTATGGCGGCCGGAGATTGGATGGTACCAGGCTTGATTTCGAGGACGAACTTGACCTGCAGGGAACCTGGACGAATACGTCTGATGAACCGATCAACAACAAGCAGATCAATGTGAACTATTTCGATTTCAGCGCTGGACTGCTTTACAATGGCTCCACCGATGGTTATAATAATTTTTACGCCGGAGTTTCTGTTTATCACGTCAACAGGCCGAAAGAATCTTTCAGTGGCGACGCGGGTAGGTATGTACTCAACCCGCGCATTACAGCCAACATCGGGGGATCATTACCGGTAGGGACTGACAAATACCTGCATTTATCGGGCATGCTCAGCACTCAGGCAAAAGCGCTGAACATTGTGGTAGGTGGCGCGCTTGCATTTAATGTAAACGGCGACGAGACCAATCCTACAAACCTTTTTGTAGGAGCGTTTACGCGTTTCAGTAATCTTAACGATGCAATTATTCCTCACGTTGGATTGGAGTTCGGCGCATTCCGTCTTGCTGCTTCGTACGACGTGAACATATCCAGCCTTAAAGTTGGATCACAACGCCAGGGTGGAATTGAACTCGCGCTGATTTATACGCTGTATCCGCCCGATGGCAGGCCAAAAATACCCTGCCCCATTTACTAGATCTTCATTAACAGAGGCGCCAGCAGCCAGCAGAACAACGTAATCAGAATTACCGCTACGATGTTCATCACAAATCCCGTTCGGATCATTTGTTTTAATTGTATATGACCGCTTGCGAAAACAATCGCGTTCGGCGGCGTGCCCATAGGCATCATCGATGCGCAACTGGCGCCGAGAGTCATCGGTAATCCAAGTACGATGGGATCAATGCCAAGAGCGTCGGCAATGCCGCCAATCACCGGCGCAAACACAATCACCTGCGCGATGTTGCTCATCACTTCACTGATGAACAATGATACCAGCGTGATCATGAAGATCAGCATCAATCCTCCTGTTCCTGACATTCCCGCTATCCATTGACCAAGTGACTGTATGAGTCCCGCCTTTTCCAAAGCAAACGCCAGCGCTATGCCTCCACCAAATAACAGCAGAATGCCCCACGCCATTCTGGAAGTATCGCTCCATTGCAATATGAATTTTTCTCCCTTTCCATTTTCCTTGCCTGCCGGACAAATGAATAACGCAAGTGCGCCGGCAATCGCGATCATGGTATCATCAAGCGTAAACCAACCAATGCTGTTGAGTATGTCCTTGGTGATCCATAAGAAAGCAGTAGAACAGAATATGATGAGCACTCTTTTTTCTGAAACCGATAATGGCCCCATCTGGCGCAATTCTTCGGTTATGACATCGCGGGTTGCTAAGCTCGACTTGATGCGGTTGGGATAAAGTCCTTTCACCATTACAAAGTATAAAGAGATCAGCAGCAGGATCGCAAGCGGGGCGCAAACGAGCATCCAGGAAGAGAACGGAATGGAATAGTCATATTTTTCCCGAATGAAAGCAGCGAAAGCAACATTCGGTGGCGTTCCGATAATAGTAGCGATGCCTCCGAAATTAGAAGCATACGCAATAGACAGCATGATGGCCAATGCAAAATGCGAAACATTGCCTTCACCTCTATGGTTCTCACGAACTACATAGATCACCGAAGCCGCAATTGGATACATCATCATGGTAGTGGCAGTGTTGCTCAGCCACATGCTTATCAATCCCGTAGCCAGTATGAAACCAAGCACAATCCTGTCGCCGCTTGTTCCGGTTACCCTTACAATTGACAATGCAATGCGCTTATGCAGGTTCCATTTTTCTATGGCAAGCCCAATCAAGAACCCACCCATGAAAAGAAAAATTACAGGATCTGCATATTTCGAAGTTGTTTCCCGCAGGCTTGCAATATTCATCAATGGAAACAACAACATGGGTACAAGCGCAACCGCGGGCATGGGCAACGCTTCGCCTATCCACCAGGTGATCATCAATGCGGCTACAGCAAGCACCTTCGCAGCGCCGGCATCAACACCAAAAGGATTTACAAGAAGGAAAAATACAAACAGGGCAATGCCAGCCAGCAGGCCAATGCGTTCTTTCATACTATCATTTCTTCTTCCCGCTAACATAAGGATTACCTTTTACAATGAAACGATATGGCAGGAGCGCGTCCGGGCCCGCATAATCCACACCTATGCGCGTTGTGATCCCAATGGCTGACCTTTTTACTTCAAACTGGTCCTCTACAATGCAAAGTTCACTTTCAATAAGATCCATTCCTGTATGAGATGTATAAATACCCAACGCTTTCGAAACATTACCGGGGCCACGCGTGAGCGTGTTGTCAAAAATCCTTTTTCGCGTGCGGTCGAGCATGATCTCTGTGCCATGCACAGGTTCAACCGCGCGAACAAGCACTGCATGCGGCGTTCCGGCTTTGTTGGTCACAACATTGAACAGGTGATGAATGCCATAACAGAGATACACATAGGCAGTTCCCGGATTGCCGAACATGACTTCAGTTCTTGCTGTTCTCCTTCCGCCATACGCGTGCGAAGCTTTATCTGCAACTCCGTTATAAGCCTCTGTTTCAACGATCCGCCCTGCCGTGAAATGACCATCGAACATAGTGACTATTATCTTACCAAGCAATTCCTTCGCTATTCTGACGACATCGGGCCGGTCGTAAAACGACCGGTCTAAAACAGTGTATCCATTCTCCAGCAAAATATTTCCTATGTTTGACATAACAACATTTGTTTGCCCAGCGAACAAAAAAACAAAAATCCTGTAAAACCTAACGTTTGCTCAAGGAAATCGTTATTGCCATTCAATCGTACTTCCGGGCACACCAGTTTATCGTCAAGCACCGCTTGTGGAAGTGGATCATTCTTCCCGGCCTGCTGTACAGCATACTGTTCATAGTGGGCATGTACTTTTTCTGGAAATCTTCCAATGGCGTGATTTCTTACATGAGCGACCTGTTTGGTATCGACAAATGGCTCGACAGGCAACAGAGTTCTGTGCTGAGCTTTTTTTTTATACTGGGTGGCATTATCATTCGCCTGGTGCTTGTATTTTTTTATTTCTCTTTATTCAAATTCCTTTTCCTCATCATTGGTTCACCGCTTTTTGCATACCTGAGCGAAAAAACGGAATCTATAATCGAAGGAAAGGATTTTCCATTCAACTTCAAGCAACTGGTAAAAGATTCCGTGCGCGGAATCAGGCTCGCGCTGCGGAATGCGGTCTGGCAAACAGTTTACACACTTTCCATACTGCTGTTATCATTATTCCCCATCGTTGGTTGGATCACTCCCATGATCTCGCTCTTTCTTGAATGTTATTATTATGGATTTTCAATGCTCGATTACAGTTGTGAACGCCATAAGCTATCGCCTTCTGAAAGCATCGACTTCATTGCAAGGCACCGTGGACTGGCCATAGGCAATGGGCTGGTGTTCTACCTCATGCATGGCGTTCCGATCATCGGGTGGATACTTGCGCCGGCATACGCCGTTGTAGCCGCTACCATAAGCCTTTATCATTCTCCTGAGGCAGGCATTTCTATTCAAAAACAAGCTACCAACATCTGACCATGGCAGCCACCGTATACCTGATCCCGGCACCACTGCACGATGAAAGCATTGAGGTGATCCCCGCTTATATTTTAGAGGCGGTAAAAGATTGCAAAGCTTTCTTCACAGAGAACGAGCGAACAGCCAGGCGTTATCTCAAAAAACTGTGGAAAGAAATGGTGATAGATGATTACGAATGGTTCACAATACATAAGGCCGAACCGGAAGTGACCGGCCAATTCAGGCAGATGCTTCAATCGGGTAAAAATATTGGGATCATCAGTGAGGCAGGCTGTCCCGGCATTGCTGATCCGGGACAGATACTGATAGCTGCGGCCCATGATGCTGGCGCCATTGTGAAGCCACTGTCAGGACCAAGTTCGATATTATTAGCATTGATGGCAAGCGGACTGAATGGCCAGCAATTTCAATTCACCGGATACCTGCCTATAGATAATGCCGAAAGAGTCAAAGCATTGAAAGAACTGGAAGCAGAATCAAAGAAAAAAAACTGCACCCAGATCTTCATTGAAACACCTTACCGCAACAACCAGTTACTGGAAACACTGATAAAAACCTGCCACCCCTCTACCCGACTTTGTGTTGCAGCAAACATTACCGCGCCCAACGAATCCATACACACAAAAAAGATAAGCGACTGGCAAAAAAAAATGCCGGACCTGCATAAGCAGCCGGCAATATTTTGTTTACTCGCCTAACCCTCAAACTTACACTTTACAATTACTCAACATCTCCGACCTAATGAACCCAAAACCCAAAACCCGAAACCCGAAACCCGAAACTATTTCCCAACCCTCGTAAACCCCGTCACAACATACTCACTATCCCCCCGCCATG
>DASWTK010000181.1:0-1720 GCA_036402175.1 Chitinophagaceae bacterium
GTTGAGTTGCCACCTCCGTTATTCCTGATATCAAATGCAAGGTGCTGAACACCGCTGCTTTTTATTACCGCAAAAGCCGAATCAAGAAAGCGCCGGCTTTTTTCACTGGAAGCATTATACGCACCACTTGTGATTACCGCAAGGTTGTGATCGGGGTATAGGTCGAGGTTCCAGGTCTTATTTCCTGAAAAATATTTTTCGAGGTATTCATCCGCGGCAAGACCTTTTAATCCAACTGAAACCTTTCCATTTGTTTTTTTCACCGTTACCGCTGACTCGAATCCCCATCCGTAATGAAACCAGAGCGAAAAACTGAAGAGCCTTGAAACAATCACTTCATTACTTGCATCATCGTCCGCTGGCCATACAGGTAATAATTCCTGCACGATATGCTCGGCCGACTTACCATTGATCGCTAGAATTTCATCTCCTGGCACTACTACACCATTTTGCAGATAATTCGCAACACACCAGATCCTGTTCTTCTTTATCATAACTTTTAAGGGGAACAGTTTGCCTCCCTCTTTCTTGTACTGAACAAATTCGGGAAGATCAAACTCGGGAGTCAGTCCCATATGCCCGTCTTTGTATTGGGTCAATAAAGGAACCGCAATTCTTGAGAACTCCATCCTGGTCATTGGCCTGTTGATACTTCTTTTCACTGTTTTCCAGAAAGCGTCTGCCTGCTGCCTGTTTACCGCTGTGTATAATGATGGATGAGTTTCGTTTACCCATTTGTACAACGTATCCAGATCGGCCTGTAATTCAGCGATGGAAAATATTTTAGTTGTAATGGAGTCGTTCTGGGATAGCGCGTTAAATGCATTTCCCCAAATAAATGCCAGTATGATGAAAATTTTCATCTGCCAAAAGTAAATAAAGACACCCCCTGCCACCATAACATAAATGTGTGAATTACTACCCTTGTAATTCAATGCTATACAAAAATTAAAAGCCCTGTATCCTGGGATCAATAATAATTGGTCTCTTTGTGGCAGACTTTTTTATATGCATATACTAATACTAAATTAATTTTTATGCTTTGGAGAGGCAGACGCGAAAGTTCCAATGTTGACGACCGCAGGGGTGTTTCCACAGGCGGGTTAGTCGCAGGCGGTGGTATCCTAGGAGCCATCGTATTGGTATTGAATTTTTTATTGGGCGGAGGTGACGTTTCGCAACTGCCTACGCAGCTTCCCGGCGGCGCGGAAACTGAAATGACAGCAGAGCAAAAAGCGGCTGAGGATGAACGTGCCAAGTTTGTAAAAGTAGTGTTAGCAGATACTGAGGAAGTCTGGAATAAATTATTCTCACAGCAGGGGGAGGATTATCCTGAGCCAACGCTGGTGCTGTTTCGAGGTGGTGTTCAATCGGCCTGCGGGTCTGCCAGCTCAGCATCCGGACCATTCTATTGCCCCGGCGATCAGCAATTATATATAGACCTTTCTTTCTATGAGGAATTGCAGACACGCTTCAAAGCGCCCGGAGATTTTGCAATGGCATATGTTATAGCGCATGAAGTAGGACATCATATTCAAACCATCAACGGCACTTCGCAAAAGCTGGCACAGCTTCGCCAGCAGGTTAGCCAGGAGGAATACAATAAGTATTCAGTGATGATGGAGCTTCAGGCCGATTTCCTTGCCGGAGTATGGGCGCATCATGCACAACGTATGATGAACACACTGGAACAGGGAGATATTGAAGAGGCGCTCAATGC
>DASWTK010000182.1:0-4670 GCA_036402175.1 Chitinophagaceae bacterium
GCATTCGGGTTGGTAAAATTCTTCTTACAGGAAGCGAAACCCAGTGAGATCGCTGTAATAAGAAGTATCGAATATTTAATTGGTTTCATATTATGAGTTGTGAAATGAATGATTAAAATTTCGCATTTATGGTAAATGAGAAAGTTCTTGGTATAGGTACATTCCCAAAATCGATTCCCCTTGCAATTGTACTTCCACCTCCGGCATTTGTTTCAGGATCAAAGCCGTGATAGTTATCCCAACTGATCAGGTTTCGTCCGGCCAGGCTTAATGAAAGATCATTTACAACTTTCCCAAGTTTTCCTACACTGTATGTAAGTGAAAGTTCACGAAGCTTTACAAAGCTGCCATCATCGATCCTCCATTCTTCAATTGCATAAATACCGCTTATATAACCGCGTGGCAATTCTCCACGGTGTTCTTTTTCGGCAAATTCACTTCCATTTCCAACTCCCTGGCGTGTACGGAAATCAGCATTGAATATATCCACGCCCTGTACCGCATCAAATTGTGCACGAAGTGAGAACTTTTTATAATTAAATGTATTTACCAGTGTTCCTGACCAATCCGGATTCGGATCGCCGATCACTTTACGCAAAGGAGTTCCGGACGGCAAACCATTCGCATCGCGCTGAACGGTATAGGTTGAAGGCGAATTCTGAACACCTCTTTCCTGTAAAGGAATACCCGTAGTGTTCTTGATCTCATTGCCATTTGCATCTTTTGCAAAAAAGAAACCATAAAACACACCAACACCATATCCAGGAAGCAGTGAAACAGATCCTGCCGGCAAGTTGAACTGGATCAAACCCTGTGGGATGTTCTCTACCCTGTTCTTATTCCTGTTATAGATCACATCCACTTCCCAGCTGAAATCCTTTTGCTTTACAGGAACAGCACCAATCTGTACTTCAATTCCCTTGTTACTAACTTCTCCAACGTTGTCAAGCAAGCTTGTATAACCAGTTGTTGGAGCAATAAACCTGCCTATGAGCAGGTCTTTCACTTTTTTATTGTACCAGTTAAATGTAAAGTTCAACCGGCTATCCAGGAACGACATATCAGTTCCTATTTCAAGTTCCTTCTGAACCTCGGGTTTTACATTTTCATTTGCAAGCTGACCGGGAGACATTAAAGCTGTACGCCCTACCAGTGGTGAAGCACCATAAGTATTGAAACGGCCATACGCATCAATACCTGTAAGGTTACCGCTTTCACCGTATGCAGCACGTATTTTCATGAAATCCCACCAACCGGAAAGTCCGGATTTTTCCCAAAACCCTTCCTCACTAACAACATAACTTCCGCTAAGTTTTAAGTAGAACTGGTTACGTTCATCTTCTCCAAAAACAGAAGAACCATCCAACCGGCCTGCAGCTGTAAGGAAATAACGGTTCTTGTATTTAAAGTTCTGCTGAAGGTAACCGCCGGAAATTGATATTTCAGAACGCTGTTCAATTCCCGGTAACACTGTACTTCCTCCCGTTACCGTTTCAACAAAAGGTGCAAGACCACGACTCTGCAGCACAGAATAATTTCCTTTTTCATATTGAATGGAATAACCCAGCTGTGTAGTTGACTCCAGATCGTCTGCGATTCTTTTATTTAATGTTGCGTTGAACTCGTGGTTGATAAGGAATTGATGATTGTTTCCGGCGCTTGCATAACCATTCAAAGTAGGATCGAGTGACAGTCCCCCACCCCAGAAATCAGGACTTGCATTATAAGTATATGGAGGGATGAACGTTGTTCCTAATTGTGAAACGTTATCAATTCCCAATGTGTAATCAAAGGTAAAATCCCTGAAAGGTCTCAACCGAAGTCCGAGACTTGTAATGATGCGATTTGTTTCCTGTTTTTGCTTGAAATCTTCAATAATGCTTACGGGATTGATACGACCGCGCTCTCCTACCGCCTGAAGCCTTCCATCGGCATCCCTTGCGTAAATGTTATGGAAATTTCCAATGATGGTAACGCTGTTTATAGGTGAAAAGAATGAATTCCCATCGGGCTTTTCATTTCCTCTGCTGTTGATGTAATTCAGGCCTGCATTAAAAGATATCCATTTGGCAACCTCCTGGTCAATGTTCACCCGGAAACTGAAACGTTTGAAGTCTGTGTTCTTAATGATACCCTGGTTATAGAAATAAGATGCGGAAGCAAAATATTTAGTCTTGTCCTTACCGCCACGCACGGAAATATTATTATCTGTTCCAATACCATCGCGGAAAATATAATCCCAGTAATTGTATCGGGTAACCGGCGTTGTGTTGGTCAATGTTGTAGTAAGAATATCCTGCGTTTGTGCACCAGGGCCGTCTGTTGGACCACCAAATTTCACGGGAGCCTGGTTCGTTCCAACCTGCTTTCTCAGTTGATTCACATTTATGCTGGTCGTAAAGCTTACAACAGGGGCGCCAGTGCTTCCACGTTTTGTAAAAATCTGAACAACACCCGCGTTTGCACGGCTACCATAAATGGCTGCTGCCGCAGCACCATTCAATACTTCAACTCGCTCAATGTCGGCCGGATTGATATCAACCAGCCTGTTTGGTGCCGGTGAGATCAAACCATCGTAAGCAGCCTGCGTGTTTGTGACCCTTCTGGCGCTGTTACTAACTATTACGCCATCTATTATATAAAGCGGTTCACTTGATGAATTTACAGTACTCACACCTCTCAATCTCACCGACATGCTGCCGCCCGGATCTCCGGTATTCTGAACGATCTGCGCACCAGGCGTCTTACCCTGCAATGCTGCAAGTACATTACCTGTTGAGGCCTTCGCAAGCTGGTCGCCTTTTACCGTACTGATATAACTTCCCAGCTGCCTGCGCGTAGTTCCCTGTGATGTGCCCGTTACCACCACTTCATCCAAACCGAGCGGATCTTCGGCAAGCTGAGCATTCAGCGTATAGGCGTTATCGTTACCAACCGCAAGGCGCTCTTCGCGCGTCTTGAAGCCGATTCCTGAAAGCTCGATCGAATAAGTTCCTGGCTTAAGATCGGCAGTTAAAGTATAGTCTCCATTAGCTTCAGTGGATGTTCCGAAGGTTGTGTTCTTCACAACTACTGAAATACCCACGAGGCCATTTCCATTTGCGTCAGTCACCCGGCCGCTTATGCGAACCTGTGACATGACAGCTAAGCAGCATAGCTGGGTAAGCAGCAAAAAAGTGAAACGCTTTCCAGCTTTTAAAGTAATTCTGTTTTTCATATAGCCTGGTTTGATTTAATTGAAAAGATTGTGTGAGGGTAACGGACTGTATGAAAAGAAGCTGAGATAATAATCAGCAACAGAGGATAAGTAATTAACTGTAAGAAATAACAGCGAACCGGTCAAATTGATTAATACCATAATTGGAAAAGTCATCGAAACTAAAGAAGATTTCAAAAATTCCCGCAAATAACCGCAAAAATTATTTGAAACTCCGCAAAAACCGGCTTTAAGCAAAAAAAAGCAGCTTCAAAGAAGCTGCTAATAATAATGTCTGACTAAAAGTTAAAAACATCAAGGAACGCTGACCGGCACCGAAACCTGAGTCTTGTCCCATTCAATGATCATATCACTGCCCGCGAACCGGATGGTCAGTTGCTCCACAGGTGTCTCGAGGTTTTTTACCGGCACTTTCACCTGCAATACATCTTTACTTTTATGCTTGTCGTATTCATAAGCGCCCCATTGTCCTAACTGGCTGTTCAGGATAAGGGTCCACTCATTTTTTTCAGGAATTGTGAACAAGGTATAAGTTCCTGCTTTCACAGGCTGCCCACCAAACGTACCGTCATTAGCGAAAGTGATCTCGGTAGCTTCGTCTGCCCCTGTACGCCATACCTTGCCATATTTTTCCAATCCACCGAAGACTTCCCTGCCTTTTTTGTATGGACGGCCATAGGTCACCTTTACATTTTTGCCTTCAACGGTTTCATGCGGACTCTTACGGCTCTGAGAGCAGGCAGGCAGCACAAACAAACCCGCCAGCAAAAGAAAAACTACTTGTTTCATAATTCGTCTCGATTTTATTGTGTTGCCGAAGTTACTGAGAAGTTTCCACCAATGACTTCAGTTGTGTAAGCGATTTTTCCATGCCAGGCCCCATTTGTTCATCATAAATGATGCTGGCGAATTTTTCCCAGGGATACCAACGCAGATGAAAATCGAAATACCACTGGACGATTGTTGTCCCGCCACCAGGGATGCATGAAAAACTGCCGGTAAATTGTTTCCCATTGGGTTGAACCCAACGGGTGCTGATTGAATCCGGTTTCGCGCTTTCAAGATAAATATCGAATCTGTTTGTGTTGATGTGTTGCGGTTTCACCGATCCGGTTTTAACAGACGTATCGGCGAGCAACGCATTCCATTCATGCCATTTTCCGAGGTCGGCAATATGAGGATTGATCTTTTCAACAGGCGCGGCTATATTAATCGCTCTTGAGATACGCACGTGGGAAGGTAACAGCAAAGAGATCGCAAGCAGAACGATAAAGATGATTATGGCGCTTATTATGAAAAGTTTTAGAACACGCATTTTGGGGGTTTCGGGTTTTGGGTTTTGGGTTTTGGGTTTCGGGTTTTGGGTTTCGGGTTTTGGGTTTTGAGTTATGGGTTTTCCAGGATCGGTGAGGGTAAAAGGGTTTTGGGTTCCAGACAATTCAAGTTTTTTTAT
>DASWTK010000183.1:0-21929 GCA_036402175.1 Chitinophagaceae bacterium
GAGCTGTCAAGAACTGCGGGCATCATCAATGCGCAGGAAGCAATGAAACTGGCTTTGACAATCAAGCCTAACAGTAAGGACAACCTGCCAAAATCAACATTGAAAAACAGAAAAGATTAATAAATATTCAAAGGTGTTTACACCATCCTAAATGGAACTTCCGGTTGAAAGCAACCGGAAGTTTTATTTTTATAGCTTTACATCCAATTTTTGAGTTATGGCAACTAAACAGGACGCTCTCGCTGCAGAATTTTATCAGAATTACATTAAGCTTTCACCGGACGAAAACGTTTTGAAGGCAATCCGGCGCAATACCAAAAATTTCCGCAGGCAATTGAAAAGAATCCCGCGTAAAAAAATTGATTACGCGTATGCCGAAGGCAAATGGACCATTAAAGAATTACTCCAGCACGTTATAGACGCGGAACGTGTTTTTTCATACCGCGCCATCACGTTTGCAAGAAAAGACACCACTCCCCTTCCATCATTTGATGAAAATAGCTGGGCTGCGAATTCTATGGTCGCACACCGTGATTGGAAGGACATGGTCACTGAATTTAAACTATTGCGCGCTGCAAATGAGATGATGTTTGCTTCGTTCGACGACGCGCAACTGCGTTCCATTGGTACAGCCAGCGGCAAGGAAATAAATGTACTTGCGATAGGATATATCATTTCAGGCCACGTTGAACACCATATGAACGTGCTCAGGGAACGCTATCTTAAAAAGAAATGATCACCTGTTAATTCACCTGCCTGCTTTTACAATCGCATTTCACCTATTTGCATTCGTATTCGATCTCGCAATCCGAAAAATCGAGGAATTGAAGAAATGGCAGGGTAGCGCTGCCTTGCGGATTCTGAGGAAAAGCCGTAGGAAGGCCTTTTGAATTATAACCCTTTGCCTTCCGAACGTTGTTAACGCTATAGTTCCGGCTCAGGAACATCCAGATCCGGTGCGTACGGTAAACACTGACGTTCTCATCGGGGGATGCACCCTGAACTACAAGATTTCCCTTGTCATTATAGACAAATTTGTAATCTGCAACCGATCCTGTCGGAACATCATTCTGCCATTTGCGGGAAATAGTCCGGGATATCCTTTCGTGGGAATCGTATTCGTAACTGGTAATGATCCGGTAATTGCTGAAGCTTGTAATGGTAGGCCCATAAGCCCCGAAATGGAAAGTGGTATCTCTTACCACGCGGTTGCCGTTATCGTATACATATTTTGTCCAGAATTCAAAAGCGGCCGGAGCTGAATTGTTTGGAATGTATCCGATATAGTCGGTCAGCCGACGGTTCTGATCGTACCGGAATTCGTACTTAACAGAACGTGGGTTGAACTTAAGTGGAGTATATGAAACAGGATCACCGGAAGCGTTATAGGCAAATGTCCCCGATTTATCCACTTCAGATTTCATTATCAGTTGTGAAATCCGGCAATTGACCGTTTGGGGTGGTTCATGAATTACGTCCCGCTTGCAGGAAGCAACAGATATTATAATAATCACTAAAATCCCCTGCAATAGGTGCTTCATGAGATGGTTAAGGGTTTTGAACCGGCAGCAAAGTTACCGGATATTAGAAAGTGAAAGAATACCCTAAATAGGTTAACATTAGGAAAACAAGATCTTGACCTGGCCGCAGATAGGATGATTGAAGACGGCAATATTAAACTTTCTTCTGTTGAGGTCCAAGCCGGTTATCTATTTATTATTCCGGATCAATCATAAGTAAAACCGCAACTAATTACCGGTTGATTATGCCATTAACCATCGCAGAACCATATTTGGCAAAATAATTGTTAAACGAAGCCCGCAAGCATTGCAAATACTGACGAAAGGGCTCTTATGAAAAAAACGTTACTGCTGCCGCTCATGTGGCTTCTTGTACTCTCCGTGTCCGCTCAGATCAATTTTTCAGCTAATGACTTCGGCCGTGTCCCTGTTTATAATGGAAATTTCCAGTATGGAACCAACATGGGTTATTACGGTAACTCATGGGACGACTATACACTAGCCGATATTGCAGCGGGAAATTCATCCAAAAATATCAAAGGGGTTGGTTCTAAAACCTTCCACCTGCCATTACCGGAAAGCTTCCTGGAGTTCTGGGGATATAACGTGCGTGTTGATATGTTCAATCATTACGCCTCGCTGGGTGTTAAGGATAATACCGTATTTCTGGAAGACCCCAAAGGCGATCACCGTGATCCTACCAATTTTGGTTGTGTGCAGTCATCCAGGCTATTTAAGAACATGTATGAACCCATTTGGGATGGCGGAGCCAATGGAACACCTGTCAATGATAATAACTACTTCGCGCTATATGTTTACAAGACAGTAACGACTTATAAATCGTATGTCAAATTCTGGGAGATCATCAATGAGCCGGATCTTGAATATGGAACTCTTGGCGACGGAGACCCTGGCCAGCCAGGCAACTGGTGGGACAATAATCCTCCGCCCTGCAACATCCCCAACCTGTATGCGCCGATTTTTCAATACATAAGGGCACTTCGCATCGGGTACGAAGTAATTAAATACGTGGATCCTTCAGCTTATGTAGCGCCAGGCGGCCTGGGAAAGCCCGCCTTCCTGGATGCCATCTTGCGTAATACCGATAATCCGGCAAATGGCTCGGTAAATTCTTCCTACCCTTTAAAAGGAGGCGCTTATTTCGATGCACTGAGCTTTCACATGTATCCTATTTACCATTTGCATCAATGGGATAACTCTATCGGGGGATTTGCTTTTTCAAGGCATTCAGACGCTGCAGTGAAGAAATACATCGAACACAAGAACAAATTCTATAGTACGCTGGCCGCAAGGGGATATAACAACACTACCTATCCCGCAAAACTTGTTATAACTACAGAAAACAACATCCCCAACAAGGCAGTGATGGGCCCGATCGGGCTGTGGATCGGTTCGCAGGAAGCGCAAAGGAATTACGTGGTAAAGGCGGCAGTTGAAAGTCAGAAGAACAACATCAGCCAGTATTATGTTTTTGTATTGGGTGACGATAAAGACAGTTGGGACGGATCCGCGAGTGAGCTTAGTTTCCTGGGCCTGTATAAAAATCTTGTAGGAAAAGGTCCTCTCGGAAATGGTGGGGCATATAACCAGGACCCTAATGAATCGGGCGTCGCATACAAGACGATGTCTGATATGTTATTGAATAAAACATATGATGAAACGAGGACCGTGGCTATGAACCTGCCATCAAATGTCGGCGGTGGAGCATTCAAAGATGCCGCGGGCAGTTATGTGTATGTTCTTTGGGCCAAAACCACCACCGATCAATCGGAAGCTGCGTCGGCTGTTTATAATTTTCCTGCAGGACTTACTTCCGCGCAGTTGAATAAGAGGGAATGGAATTTTTCAAGCACAGGTACCGGAAGCACAGTTGCTTCTACTAATATATCACTGACAGGTTCGCCCGTTTTCCTGTTTGATTCGTCGACTCCTCCCCCGCCACCGCCACCAGCTACTGTGAACTGTGATAATATAACAATCACACCCGGAAGCGGAAGCATCAATCTTACAGGATTAGTTGCGCCAATCGTTGCCATTCATGTTTTCAACAGCAGCTGGGCAACGGTTTATAACCAATCGTACACTAATTCACCCGGAAACCTGACCATCCCCTCATTAACGCAGGGTACCTATTATGTAAAGGTGAGTTTTTACACTTCCACCTGGACACCGATCTGTGAGAGGTTCCGTGAAGTCATTGTTGAGAATACGGTGACACCTCCTCCGGGCGGTGGCACTCCTGATTGTAACAGGATAAGCGTTATTCCAATGTCAGGGTCGATCAAAATAAAAGGACTCATCGCTCCGGTTGTATCGGTGCAGGTTTTTAATAATAGCTGGGCCACCGCGTATAACCAGTTCTTCACCAATTCACCTGACAGTATAATAATACCTTCACTTGCATCAGGAACCTATCATGTGAAAGTGAATCTGCTTACCGCTGCCTGGGCTTCCATATGTGAAAAGGTAGAAGATGCAAATGTTACCGGCACGGCGGCGAAGTCACAAACAGTAACCGTGAATGAGCAAAGTAATGAACGGATAGACGGAGCAGTTGGGCTGAACATCTCAGCAATGCCGAATCCATTTGTTAATTCCGTATACGTCACCATCGGATCAGACAAGAATGAAAATGGAACGATAAGTATACTGGACGCCGCCGGTAGAGAATTGTATAAAAAGCCCGTTACGCTGCAAAAAGGAATTAACAGGTTCACATTGGATGGAAGCAAATATCTGCCCGGTAGTTATTATCTCCGGTTAAATACTTCCAACAAGGTTCAGAATGTGAAGTTGATCAGGCAATGATCAAACTAAACTCAGCGAATAATTATACTCAGCGATTGCAAATAAAAAAGCCGGAGATTTTCTCCGGCTTTTATTATGAAAAGCAATTAACGTATCAGTTTTTCTTTACAAGATTAATCCTTGTTATCATGTCGTTCATCACTTTCACCGCTTCATCAAGGTAGATATCGCTCTTCAGGTTTTTCAGCCAATTTTTATATCGTTCAGATTTACCCGGGTCGTTCTGAAACTTATTAGTGTCTTGCGAAGGTGTTTCAACAGCAAGTTCCTGGCTTAGTTTATTCAGACTGTCAATCTGCTTAACCGCCTGCCTGATCTGCTTTTGCTCCAGCCTGTACTTTTCGAGATTCAGTGAATACTGGCGATCATTTTGTTTTGCCAGCCATTCAGCATTATTGCGGATCAGTCCAAAAGCAGCGCTTGATTTCACCCTTTGTTCACTTCTGCGTCTTGCATCATCCACTTCGCCATAATCTTTCCATGGTGTATAATCAGCTTTACGGATCTCATCCCATGGCAATGCATCCGGGTTGTCTTTTTCCCTGATCTTGGAGTATTCGAATACATCAGGAACCACTATATCGGATGTTACACCCTTCAACTGGGTAGAACCGCCATTGATACGGTAGAACTTCTGAAGTGTAAGTTTGATTGTTCCAAGCTCGTTGTTGCTTTCCAGCATTCCGAACATTTTGTCGAGCCCGATATTACGCTGCACTGTTCCCTTTCCATAAGTTGAGGTACTGCCAATTACAACACCACGTTTGTAATCCTGTATCGCGGCCGCGAAAATTTCCGAAGCCGATGCACTGAGCTCGTTTACCATTACGGCAAGCGGACCATCATAAAGCACCGATTTATCTTTATCACGCAATATTTGTGGTTTTCCATCCCTGTCCTTTACCTGCACAATGGGTCCTTCTTCAATGAACAGTCCGGCCATTTGCACCACATCGTATAACGAACCGCCACCATTGTTGCGGAGGTCAATAATAATTCCATCTACCCTTTCTTCTTTAAGTTTTACAACTTCTTTCGCTACGTCGATATAACTGCGATTTCCTTTCGGGTTGTCGAAATCCGCATAAAATTCAGGAAGGAATATATATCCGATCTTTGAATTACCTTCTTTCACGATGGCACTACGGGCAAAAGTTTCATCCTGAACAATCTCATCACGAACAAGTGTGACAATTTTTATGCTGCCATCGGTTTTTTTCAGGTGAAGCTTTACTTCTGTACCTTTTTTACCGCGTATCAGTTTCACGGCATCTTCTACCAGGTATCCCGTCAGATCAACCGGTTCCTGATTGCCCTGCGCTACTTTCATGATCGCGTCGCCTACTGTAATCTCTCCCGATTTCCAGGCAGGGCTGCCAGTAAGCAGGGTTGCTATTTTGATCTGGCCGTCTTCATCACGAAGTGAAGCCCCAATACCATAAAACCGGCCACTCATCTGCTCGTCAAAATATCTTTTCTCCACAGGAGGAAAAAAGGTTGAGTGCGGGTCCATGGTCTCGGTAATGGTGTTTACAAATATGTTGAACCTGTCGTCATCGGTCATCTTCAGTTTCAGGCGATCGAAATAGCGGTCCATCAGCTTCAGCGCGCGATCACGTGCTTCCTTCTCCAGTTGTTCGTTCGTTTTTGCTACATGACCTTCCTTACCCTTGCTTTTCTCTTGTCCGTCGATCAGGTCTGAATAACGCTCCAGCACCATATATTTTAAGCGCTTGCGCCAGTTCTCTTTTCTTTCAGCTTCGTTTTTTGGAAAATCCAGTTTTGAGAAATCCAGGTTTGCGATCTCGTCTTTAGAAAAATCAAATGGCTTCGCGAGGATCTCCTTGTAAACTTTTTCAGCTTCCAAAAGCCTCTTTTTGTAAATGTCCATGGCGGCAGGAAAGAACTGCACTGTGGAGCCATTGATCTCATCATCGATTTTGGAGTCGTACTTCTTCAGCGCATCGATATCGGACTGAAGAAAGAACCCCTTTTCTCCATCAATTTCACCAAGGTATTTCTTGAAGATCTCTTTCGAGAACTTATCATCAATTTTTTTGGGGCTGTAATGTATTTCACTCAGCATTACTCCAACATTGCGGAGTATTTTTTCATATTTGGTAGGCGTGGGTTCACTGCCGAATCCAAAGGTGCGGAATGCTACAAAGATGCCTGCTGCAAGTACCAGCAGCATAATGGGTAGATTGCGTTTATTCATCATATTTTTCCAGACTTTAGTCATTGCTTCCAAAAATAACGATAATTCAAAAGGGTTGTTGCCACATCAATTGAATATTAACATCAGATTGATGCTGTTTTACATGAACGGGAAGAAGGAGTTACACAAATAAAGAATCCCGAAACTCATGCCAATTTCGGGATTCAGGAGCGGGTGACTGACCGGGTTCGAACCGGCGACCCCTAGAACCACAATCTAGTGCTCTAACCAGCTGAGCTACAATCACCGTAAGAAGCGCAAAAATAGGCCAATTTCAATTTTAATCAAAAAGGGATTTTCCATTTCAACCTCATCGGCCTTTCAAATTATCATTCCCTTCCATATGAAACAATTTCCGAGTTAAAACCACCCCAACCCAAAACCCAAAACCCAAAACCCGAAACCCAAAACCAAAACCCCTTTCTTTGCACCCCAAATCCCTTTCATGAGTTTGTGGTTATTTTTTCCCGTTGTCAGTGCATTGATGGGTTGGCTGTTAGTTGAGGCTACCCTCTGGCTGGCGTTCAGGAAATTTCTTCCTGCACGAAAAGCCGCCATTGCGGACCGGCTCAGTAAACAATTGATAGCTGAGATCCTGCCCCAAGGAGAACTGGAAGAAAAGTTATCAAATCCTGAAAGTTTTCAGAAACTCCTCCCCTCAATAGAAGAGCACATCGATGAATTTCTTCGTCACAAGCTTGGCAGGTCAATGCCTTACCTCAGCATGTTTGTTGGTGAAAAGACCATAAGCCAGCTGAAAGAACTGTTCATGGAAGAACTTTCTATCATCTTTCCTGTTGTTATGAAAAAATATGTTGCGGGATTGCAGCAGGAAAACAGACCCGAAGACGTCTTAAAGGCAAGACTGGTCGCAATTCCGGCAAAACGCATCGAATCAGGGATAAAAATGGCATTTCCTGTAGAATTGAGGTTATTGAAGCTCATGGGCGCCGGAATCGGATTGGTCACAGGGATAATGCACCTGGTTTTTCAATTCGCTGTCAGGTAAACTCCTCATCAGCTAATAGAATATCAACCACGTTTTTGGATCCAGCCATTCATCATTTAATCATTACCCGATCAAACTTAATGTTTCAACTTTGCAACACTTCTTTCAAACAGGTATCATGAGAAATTTGCTACTCTTATTATTTAGTTTTTCAGTTTCAATATCTATAAACGCCCAGTTTCCAGGCGGCGGCCGGCCCGGAGGCGGAAATGCCCAGTCGATGAATATGGGAAGGATTTATGGAAAAATAGTGGACGCCAAAACCAATAAGGGTATAGAAGGCGTATCCGTACAGTTCATACAGAACAAATTCGATACCGTTACAAGAAAAAGAAAAGATACCGTGCTTTCGGGCATGTTCACCCGCAACAATGGTGACTTTGCATTGGAAAATCTGCCGATGTTCGGCAACTTCCGTGTGAAGTTCACCGCAATCGGCTTTAAGGAAGTAGAGCAGAAAGTTGCATTTGAAATGAAGATGGGACAGGGTGATATGAGCCAGGCCCTTTCTGCGATTGATAAAGATCTTGGAAATATAAAAATGGAAGGCGACGCCCAGATGCTGGAGCAGGTAACCGTCTCCGGGACCAAATCACTGGTCCAGTTGGGTGTTGACCGCAAGGTGTTTAATGTTGAAAGGAATATTTCATCCGTTGGTGGAACAGCGGTAGACGTTATGCGCAATGTTCCTTCGGTTTCAGTGGATATAGATGGCAACGTAACGCTCCGCAATAATGCCCCGCAGGTATTTGTTGATGGCAGGCCTTCTACACTTACACTTGAACAAATACCGGCCGACGCTATTCAAAGCATTGAGATCATTACCAACCCTTCCGCAAAATTCGACGCGTCGGGTGGAACTTCGGGCATACTTAACATCGTTCTGAAAAAGAACCGCAAGGCAGGATATAACGGAAGCATCCGCGCAGGCATTGATTCACGTGCCAGGTATAACTTCGGAGGCGACATCAACTTAAGGCAGGGCAAAGTGAATGTTTTTGCCAATGCCAACCTGAACCAGCGGAAGTCAATTGCCACTGGTACCACTGAACGTCTGACGCTGAACACGGCTCCAAATACCATCAGTCTGCAGGAAGACCGCAATGAAAGCATTGGCCAGTTTGCATTCGCGAGAGTTGGTTTCGATTATTTCATCGACAACAGAAATACCATTACCATTTCGGGTACAACCGTGCGTGGCAAATTTGAACCATTTACAAACACAGACCTGTTTTATAATCGTGTGAACAGCGGCAAGCCCGACACGCTTGCGCAGCGTTTATCAAATGCAGAATCAGAATTCCGCAATCTCGGCGCTATGTTAAGCTTCAAGCATAACTTCCCCAAGGCCGGAAAGGAATGGACTGCCGATGTTAACTACAACAGAAGCAGAAATAATAATTTCAACAACCTTGTATCGAATACTTATGAATACCAGGGCGGACCACTGCTTGGAAATTTCAACCAATTGCAGGATGGTGGCGGACAAAATAAATTCATCACCATGCAGACAGATTTCACCAACCCGCTTGGTGAAAAGTCAAAATTTGAAACCGGAGCAAGAGTAAGCATTCGCGAAGTTGACAGCAGGAATATTCTCAGCATAAAATTTCCTGATGGTTCGTTCAGGGTGATCGATTCGCTTTCCTCTATTTACAAAAACACAGATAAGGTCTTCGCAGCATACTCTACTTACTCAAACCAATACAAGAACCTGGGTTACCAACTCGGATTACGCGTAGAAAGTTCTGAGTATGAAGGCACCCTTATCAGGACTTTTTCCGGCAAGGATACTTCCACAACTTTCAATAACAGTTTTCCGATCAGCCTTTTTCCAAGCGTATTCCTTTCACAGAAACTTAAAAAAGACCAGGAGCTCCAGCTGAATTATACAAGGAGAATCAACAGGCCGAATTTCTTTCAGCTTTTTCCGTTCATCGATTACAGCGATTCGCTTAACCTGAGCCAGGGAAATCCGAACCTGCGTCCTGAATTCACCAATTCGCTCGAAGCTTCTTATCAGAAATTATTCAAAGGCAATAACAGCTTGCTGATAAGTGCCTATTATAAAAATACCAACGATCTTATCACGCGGTTTGTGGCCGACACTTTGCTTGCGGGCAAGCGCAGGTTCCTGAACACATTCATCAATGCGAATTCCAGCAATATTTATGGTATGGAATTCACGGTAAGGAATACAATTACAAAGTGGTGGGAACTGAATACGAACCTGAATCTATTTACATCCAAGATCAATATTGACGATCCGAACTTTGATGACCAGGACCGTCTGTACAGCTTCTTTGGAAAGATCAACAACAATTTCAAGCTTCCCCACAATATCACCATCCAGTTAACCGGAGAATATACTTCTAAAACGATCCTTCCTCCCGGAGGCAGTGGTGGTGGCGGTTTTGGTGGCGGCCGTGGTGGTGGTGGTGGTGGAATGTTCTTCGGACAATCCCAGTCAGCATCGCAAGGATATATAAGACCTAATTACGGTATTGATGTCGCCATCCGTTATGAATTTCTCAAAGAGCGCAGAGCATCTGTATCTCTGAGCATGAACGATATATTCAGAACGAGAAGAAGCGATATTCGTTCGGAATCACCCCTGTTTATTCAGGATGCGTTCCGCAGACGGGATCCACAGGTGCTGCGTCTCAACTTAAACTGGCGTTTCGGCAAATTCGATGCTACACTTTTTAAACGCAAAAACCTCAAGGGCGAGCAGGAAGGGATGCAGGGTGGTATGCAGGGGATCCAGCAATAGATACTTTCCGAAGCTCAAGCAGGTTCAGGCCATTTGGCTCGAAGCCGGTAATATTTGGCTGAACAAGCCGTATTACTTCATCGTACCATAGTGGCACAACCGGAGCATCGCGAACAATGAGCTGATCCATCTGCCTGTATAATGACAATCTTGTTTCATAATCCTGTTCTGTCAATGAGCGTTCATACAATGCATCGAACTGCGGGTTGCTGTAACGCGTATAGTTCGGAGGCGATGGATTCTTCGAATAAAAGCAGCTGAGATAATTCTCCGCGTCGGGATAATCAGCTATCCAGCTTCCACGAAAAAAAATCGCCGTTGATTTTGCTGTTTGCTCCAGCAGGAAACTTTTCTGAACCGATTCAACCTGTACTTTTATTCCAACATCCTCCAGTTCTTTTGCAATGAAGCTCGCGAGATCAGCGTAAATCGGAATGGTCAGCAGTTTTATGACAGGCAACCCCTTCCCTTCCGGAAATCCCGCTTCTGCAAGCAACTGCCTCGAACGTTGCGGATCAAAATGAAAACCTTTCACGATCGTTGAGTCGAATGATGGGAGGCCGGCGGGAACAAAACCACTTTCGGCCGGAATGCCAATCGAATTTCGCAGATACATCATCATCTTGCGGCGGTCAAACCCATAGTTGATGGCGGCCCTGATCTTTGAAGACCGAAGCGGTGAGTTTTTCACCAATGGGTTTTTTTCATCCACCAGTATGCCGAGGTACTCAGTGTTCAGGTATGGATGTTTTGATATCCTGATCTTTCCCTGCCAGTCGTTCCTCAATTCACCTTTCCTTGTCAGCACTTCATCCTTAAACGATGCGTCGATATCATTGATAAAATCCAGTTGCCCTTGCTGGAACAGCAAAAATTCGGTTGCCTTGCTGTCGTAAAAAGTAACCTTGATCGCGTCAAGGTAAGGCAATGACCTGCCCTGCTCATCTTTTTCAAAATAGCGTTCGTTCTTCAGCAGAATAAGCGCCTGGCCTTCTTCCCAGCTTTTAAAACTGAACGGGCCCGTTCCGCAGGGATGGCTTCTGAAATCCTTTCCGTATTTCTCTACTACTTCCTTCGGAACAATAGAACAATATTGCATGCTTAGCAGGCCCAGTATCGGATTAAACGGACTTACGAGCTTCAATTGAAATGTTGAATCGTCAAGCGCGCGGAATGCATCTACCGGATCGACCCGGTTATTAAAAATCCATGCGCCGCTGCTTGCTGTGAATGGATCAACGATCCGCTTATAGCTGTATTCAACATCGAACGCGGTCATTTTACGTCCCCTGCCACCAGGAAATACTTCATGATCGTGAAAGAACACGTCGTTCCGTAAATGAAAAATATACGTTAGCCGGTCTTCGGATACATCCCACCGGTATGCCAGCGAGGGCACTATATTCAGTTTATTATCTGTTTCAACCAGTGTATTGTAAATCTGGTGAACCGGCCATAAGATGGACTGATTTTTTGCAAATGCAGGGTCAAGCGTAGCGATGCCTGTGGTTTCATTATAACGAAAAACCTGCTTATCGTTTTTGCGTTTCGCGCCGCATGATACCAGCAAAACACACAACATTAACTTAAGCAACCAAAAATCATATTTACTCATCATGTTATCAGAATACCCTTAAATTTAAAGCTTCAAAATACGCTAACCGTGAGAAAAAAACAGTTTACTTTCCATTTAACATTTTTCCGATTTCTGATTTGCCTGCCCTGTTGCTACTTTCTCTTTTTTTCTGCCTGCGCTCAGCCACTTAACCAGAAGCAGAAATTTACGCGGCAGGATACTCTTCGCGGAAGCATTACCCCCGAAAGAGCATGGTGGGACGTCATTCAATACAATATTCAGGTTACGCCCGATTATACTTCAAAAACCATCGCTGGAAGCGCCGGGATCCTTTTCAGGGTATTAAACGCCGCGAAAAAAATGCAGATCGACCTTCAGCTGCCTATGGAAATAAAATCAGTTTCATGGAATAGCACTGAAATCCCATTTACACGCGACAGTAATGTTTATTATCTCAACTTCCCGCAGAACCTTACTGTTGGCAAGGAAGAAGCAGTGGTAATAACCTTCGGAGGAAAACCTACTGAAGCGATCCGGCCACCCTGGGACGGTGGATGGATCTGGAAAAAAGACGAAAAAGGCCGGCCATGGATGAGCGTAGCCTGCCAGGGTCTGGGAGCCAGCGTGTGGTATCCGTGCAAAGACCATCAGAGCGATGAACCTGACAAGGGCGCCTCGGTGAGCATGACCGTTCCTGACTCACTGGTTGCAGTTGCAAACGGCAGGCTGAAGGATAAAAAAATAAACGAAAATGGAACCGCGACGTATACATGGGCCGTTACCAATCCAATCAACAACTATAACATCGTTCCATACATTGGGAAATATGTAACCTGGCACGAAGACTATAACGGCGAAAAAGGTAAACTGGATTTTGATTACTGGGTGTTGGACTATAACCTGGAAAAGGCAAAAACGCAATTTTCACAGACTACGAAGATGATGAAGTGTTTTGAACACTGGTTCGGACCATATCCATTTTATGAAGATGGTTTTAAGCTGGTGGAATCGCCGCATCTCGGAATGGAACACCAGAGCGCGGTTGCTTATGGTAATAAATACCAGAACGGTTATCTTGGCAAAGACCTTTCGGGTAGCGGATGGGGTTTGAAGTGGGATTTCATATTGATCCATGAAAGCGGTCATGAATGGTTCGCGAACAACATCACCACAAAGGATATTGCGGACATGTGGGTTCACGAAGGCTTTACAGATTATTCAGAAACACTTTATACCGAATGTGAATTTGGAAAGGAAGCGGGGCTTGATTATGTAAGCGGCATCCGCAAACTGATCGATAACGACGCGCCGATAATTGGTACGTATGGCGTTAATAAGGAAGGAAGCGGCGATATGTATTACAAAGGTGGCAATACGCTTCATAATGTGCGCCAGGTGATTGATAACGATGATTTGTTCAGGCAGATATTGAGGGGTCTGAACAAAGACTTTTACCATAAAACCGTTACTTCAAAAGAAGTGGAAGATTACATGAGTAAAAAATCAGGCAAAGACCTGTCAAAGATATTCGACCAGTACCTGCGTAACACCCAGGTTCCCGCGCTTGAATATTATTTTATAGCAGATGAAAAGGACAAGTCCAGGATGAGGCTTTATTACAGGTGGATCGATTGCATTAAAGGTTTCAATATGCCAGTGAAGGTGCAGCTTTCAAAAGACAGGTTGCAGCTTATAAAACCCGTGGATGGAAAGTGGAATTTCATTACTACAAGTTTGAAAACTCCCACCGATCCGGACTTGTTACCGAACATCACTAACCGCAATTATTATATAAGATGGATTGAAAATCGTAAAATTGTTCCACCGGGTAAATATATCAGGGATTAATTTTACTGAATGAGCACCATCCGAAGGCAGAGCATTATTTCCACACTGCTGATCTATGCCGGATTTGTTTTTGGCGCCATCAATACCTATTTGTTCACCCAGCAGGAAATGTTCGATGTAACATTTACACTGGAACAATATGGACTTACCAGGGCTTTTATTGTAACCGGGCATTTTTTGTATGGTTTCGCCAGCTTTGGGCTGGTTGCGGTTATTTATAAATTCTTTCCATATTATAAGGATCATCTCAAACAAAATGAGAACGACCTGCTGAGCATCGCGCTGGTTATGGCGTTGATTGGATTCATTCTTACAACCATAGCCGGCATTATTCTGGAGCCGCTGGTCGTACGCAAGTTCTCGACTCAGTCGCTCCTGCTGGTACAATATTATTTCTGGATATTTCCATTCCTGTTCTTCTACCTGTTTTTTTCAATTCTTGAAGCATACTCGTGGAGCCTGAAAAAAACCATTCTGCCGAATTTCCTGAAAGAAACGGGATTCAGGTTATCTACTACCCTGCTGATCATTCTGTTCATTGCAGGTGGAATAAAATTTTCGCTGTTCATCAAATTGTTTTCTTTCCTGTATGCGCTAAGCTTTATCATCCTGTTATGGTATCTGATTTATAAGAAACATTTTGTTTTCACGCTTAAGCTTAGTCGCGTTACAAAAAAGTTCTGGAAGAAAATGGCCGCGCTGATGCTGTTTGTGTATGGCGGAATAATAATTCATGTTACCGCGCAAAGTATAGACAGCTTTACCATTGCCAGTTATGTACCGCAGGGACTGACCTACCTGGCCGTGTACGATTTCAGCACCTATGTTTGCAGTCTTGTACAGGCGCCGCAACGAAGTATTATTGCCATCAGTATTCCTGTATTATCGCAGGCATGGAAGGACAAGGATTTTCCGACAGTTCAGAAAGTATATACCCGGTCGAGCATGAACCTGTTGATGGCCGCGCTCTTCATATTCCTGCTGATTTGGCTGAATTATGACGACGCGATTGATGTTTTCGGATTGAATCCAACGTTAAAAGCCGGAAAGATCGTTGTGCTGTTGTGGAGCCTGAAATACATCATTGACATGGGTACCGGAGTGAATGCACAGATCATTGGGACATCGGTATTCTGGCGTTTTGAATTCCTTTCCGGCGTGTTGCTGGTACTGCTGGCTGTTCCGCTTAATATAATACTTGTAAAGCGCATTGGAATTGAAGGCGCGGCCTGGTCGAGCCTCATAGCATTTACGATCTATAATATCATTCGACTGCAGTTCTTGTGGAGAAAATTCAGAATGCACCCTTTTTCAATAAATACGATCTATGTGCTGGTTCATGCCGTAGCCTGTTATGCTTTCTGTTACCTGTTGTTTGATCAGCTGCATAGCTTCTGGGGGATGGTATTACGTAGCAGTATTTTTGTGCTGCTGTTCGCCAGCACTGCCTACCGTTTAAAGATCACTCCGGACATTGAGCCCGTGTGGAAGACAGTCAAAAAAAGGATTGGTTTGAAAAGATGATCAGAATCTTCCTGCTCCGGCATAACGACGGGAAAAATAATCTTCCGACAGATCGCTGATCATTATACCGCTGGAAGTGGACGCGTGAATGAATTTATTGTTACGCAGGTAAACGCCGACGTGCGAAATTGATTTCCCCCTTGTCTTAAAGAAAACGAGGTCGCCTTCCTCCAGGTGAGCTTTTTTAATTCTTTTGCTTTCTGCATATTGCTCCCTGCACGTTCTTGAAATGCCAATGCCATACATTGCGGTAAGGAAAGATTGAGAAAAAGCGGAACAATCGATCCCGTTTTTATCGGTGCCACCCAGGCGATACCGGGTGCCATACCATTCATCGATGAATTCAAGCAATCTTAAATCAGTGATCGCCTCAACCGGTTCATCCAGCAGAATGGCGTATTTAAAACGGAGTTCGGTAAGCGCTTCCATTCCTGAAGCGGCTGTTGCATTATAATCTGTATTTACATTGCTGATTATGGCAGAACCTGAAGAAGGACCTTTTTCGAATGTACGTGTGGTGGAAGACTGTTGATCGGTACCAGGCTTGAAAGAGATATTATCGATGAATACAGGGTTTGCAGTAGTTGATGAAGTTGACGACCCGGACATCCTTCTCTGCTGTTCTGCAGGAGGGGCCGACGCTTTTTTCATTGTACTGCAACTGGCACCAAGGACCGTAATGCCGACTAATATCAATAATAGCTTCAAAGGCTTTGTTTTAACTAGTAACATTGGGTTCGCGACCAAGATAGCAAATTCATTGCCAAAATGCAAGGTTGGCTGATAATTAGTCAATTAAACCAATTTCAGGTGTACCAATTAACAACGACCTAACATAATCCCTTATTATACATGTGGATAGATTGTGCTTTTTGTTGTCTCTTAATCTAACTTTGATATTTGAAATTTGTCGCCTGACTCCGATAATACATGAAATTCTCGCACTTACATTGCCATACCCAATTCTCCCTACTCGATGGAGCTGCCTCGATTCAGGGCCTTTATAAAAAAGCTGCCGCCGATGGCATGCCCGCTATTGCGATTACCGATCACGGTAATATGTTCGGCGTATTTGAGTTTGTTGCCGAAGCATATAAACACAAAAACGAAGACGGCAGTGTAAAGGTGAAACCGATTGTAGGTTGCGAATTTTATGTAGTGCGCGACAGGCATCAGAAATCTTTTACAAAGGAACAGAAAGACGAGCGGTATCACCAGGTATTGCTCGCTAAAAATAAAACAGGATACCAGAACCTGATCAAACTTACTTCTCTTGGATTCATTGAGGGATATTACAGCAAGTATCCGCGCATTGATAAGGAACTGATCATGCAATATCATGAAGGACTTATCGCAACAACCTGTTGCATCGGCGCGTACGTTCCTCAGAGCATCCTGCACGATAGCGCGGATGTAGCCGAACAGGAATTCAAATGGTGGCTGGACCTTTTTGGTGAGGATTATTATATTGAATTGCAGCGGCACAATATACCGGAGCAGTTAAAGATCAACCAGACCCTGCTTGCCTATTCGAAGAAATTCAATGTGCCGGTGATCGCTACAAACGACAGTCATTATGTAGACCAGGATGATTACAATGCACACGACATCCTGCTTTGCATCAATACCGGTGAAAAGAAAAGCACGCCAGGATATGATGACTTTGTGAACGATGATGTTCACATAAAGGACCGGCGTTTTAAGTTTCCCAACGACCAGTTTTATTTTAAGACAACTGAAGAGATGAGCAGGCTTTTCAGTGATATACCCGAAGCGATCGGTAATACCGCAATGATCGTGGATAAGGTAGAACTGCTGAATCTCAAGAAAGACATTTTATTGCCCGCGTTCCCTATACCCAAATCATTTCAGATTCACCAGGACAGCAATCTCAATCAATGGGAGTACCTGAAACACCTGACGTATGAAGGTGCACGTACGCGCTATTCCGAAGTAACGCCTGAAATAGAAGAGCGGCTGGAATTTGAATTGTTCACCATCAAAGCGATGGGATTTGCCGGTTATTTTCTGATCGTAAGTGATTTCATACGCGCAGGCAGGGAGCTTGGGGTATTCGTTGGTCCGGGTCGTGGTTCAGCCGCAGGAAGCGTTGTGGCTTATTGTATAGGGATCACTAACATTGATCCGATAAAATATAATCTGCTGTTCGAAAGGTTTCTTAATCCAGACAGGAAGTCGATGCCGGATATAGATACCGATTTTGATGATGAGGGAAGGCAGAAGGTGATCGATTATGTAGTGGAAAAATATGGAAAGAACCAGGTAGCGCAGATCGTTACTTACGGTACGATGGCCGCGAAGATGAGCATCAAGGATGTGGCAAGGACATTGGATCTTTCGCTGCCCGAATCAAACGCGCTGGCCAAGCTGGTGCCGGAGCGGCCCGGAATTGAGTTAAGAAGGGTGCTGCACGCGCCGATCTCTCCGAAAGATGGTGAGAAATCATTGATAGAAAAAGAAGGCCTCGGATCAGATGATCTGGAAAGTGTAAAAAAACTGCGTGAGATATATAAACGCACTGACCTGCAAAGCCAGGTATTGCATGAAGCGGAAAGGCTTGAAGGTTCGGTTCGTAATACCGGAATACATGCGGCGGGCATTATCATCGCGCCAACGGACCTGACTGAACTGATTCCTGTTTGCACCGCAAAGGATTCACCACTCTGGGTTACACAAATTGAAGGAAGCATAATTGAAGACGCGGGCGTTATTAAGATGGATTTCCTTGGACTGAAGACACTCACTATCATCAGGACCGCGCTGGTACTTATAAAAGAAAATCATGGCATCGAAATAGATATTGATACTATTCCTTTAAATGATCAGAAGACATTTTCACTTTATCAGCGCGCTGAAACAATCGGAACGTTTCAGTTTGAAAGTGGAGGAATGCAGAAATACCTGCGCGATCTGAAGCCAGATAAATTTGAAGACCTTATAGCCATGAATGCCCTTTATCGTCCGGGCCCCATGAGCTATATTCCCAATTATGTTGACAGAAAGCATGGCAGGGAACCCATTACTTACGACCTGCCTGCAATGGAAGAATACCTGCAGGAAACTTATGGCATCACTGTTTACCAGGAACAGGTGATGTTGCTGGCGCAGAAGCTAGCAGGGTTCAGCAAGGGCGATGCGGATGTACTGCGTAAGGCAATGGGTAAAAAGCAAAAATCTGTGCTCGATAAAATGAAGGCACAATTCATAAGCGGAGCAGGAAAGAACGGGCACCCCGCAGAAGTGCTTGAGAAGATCTGGACCGACTGGGAATCATTCGCTCAATATGCTTTCAACAAGTCGCATTCAACCTGCTATGCTTACGTGGCATACCAGACAGCTTATCTCAAAGCCCACTACCCTGCCGAATACATGGCTGCCGTGCTTAATCACGCGGGCAGCATTGAAAAGATCACCTTCTTCATGGATGAATGCAAGCGAATGGGATTGAAGGTGCTTGGGCCAGACATCAATGAATCGAAAAAAGGATTTGCGGTTAACCAGCGGGGTGAGATCCGTATTGGTTTGGGTGGATTGAAAGGCGTTGGTGAATCGGCAGTCGAAAGCATCATTGCGGAGCGTGAAAAAAATGGTCAATTCATAAATATTTTTGAATTCATTAAAAGGATCAATCAGCGCAGCGTAAATAAAAAAACGCTGGAAAGTCTTGCTTACGCAGGAGCGTTTGACTGTTTCAGAGAGCTTCATCGCGCTCAGTACTTCAACATTGCCGAAGGCGAGACCATGACCGGACTTGAGCGCATCATTCGTTTTGGAAATATATTTCAGTCGCAGTCCGCCAATACCAGCAACACATTATTCGGCGATCTTCCGATGGTGCTGGATATACAGCCGCCGAAGGTCCCTAATTGTGAGCCATGGACATTAACTGAGCTGCTGGATCATGAAAAGGATGTAACAGGAATGTTCATCAGCGGTCATCCGCTGGATCACTTCAGGTTCGAAATACAGCATTATGGGATCACGACGCTTGCGGATTTCAACGAGATAAGGGAAGCCGTGACCTTGCAGGCGAACCCAAACAAGATTTACAGGCTTGCGGGGCTTGTGACCGATGCCCAGCACAGGGTGTCCAAATTCGGGAAACAATTTGGTTCATTTGTCATAGAAGATTACAGTGGCAAGAGTGAGTTCCTCCTTTTTGGCGAAGATTATATGCGTTATACGAACTACCTTGAAAAGGGAAAAAACCTGTTCCTTTGCGGCGGATTCCGCAAAAGGTTTAATAAGGAGGAGTTTGAGTTCAAGGTAGACAAGATCATGCTTCTTGAAACTATTAAGCAGGTGTTAACAAAGCAGGTGATCGTTGATGTTGAAGCGAGGTTTGTAAGCCAGGAGCTCATCCGTTTCGTGGAAGAAAATGTTAAAAAATTCCCGGGCAGATCGGGCCTGAAGTTCTGCATCGCGGAACCAAAACATCAGTGGAAGATCGGGATGTATACGCTGGACGGGGGTTTCGAAATGAATGACGAAATGGCGGCATACCTGCGGGATAAGCCCGAACTGGAAGTCCATGTTGTCACGAATTAACACCTGTCGGTGTTACGACATTGTATATTTGTGGTTTGGACTTAATTTTGATGTTCAGTAATCATACAATTCAAATTAATATTATGGCACGAGAATTCACGGACTCAAATTTTCAGACAGAGGTAATGACTTCCGATAAATTGACGGTTATTGATTTCTGGGCTGAATGGTGCGGACCTTGCCGCGCGATCGGGCCCGTTATTGAAGAATTATCCAAGGAGTACGATGGTAAGGTGAATGTTGGTAAAGTAAATGTGGATCACAATCCGCAACTTTCGATCAATTATGGCATTACATCCATTCCTGCGATCCTTTTCATTAAGGGTGGTAAGGTAGTTGACAAACTGGTAGGCGCGCAGCCAAAATCGAATTTTGTAAAAAAGATAGAGCAGCATATCTGAGCGAGGTGCGCTAAGAAGAATAATTAGCAAATTTTGCCAATAAGCCAATAAGCCAATGATGGGTCCCTCATTGGCTTATTGGCCTTTTAATTTTTGGCCACTCCTCATTTGCTAATTTGCTTATTGGCTTTATTTGCTTATTAATTAATTGGCTTTATCTTGCCAATCTTTGCCTCAACCAACTGCTTATGAACGCTCAACTTGAAAATATTGGCCGCGGCGCATTTGGCATGCTGTTCCTGATCTTTATCTGCTGGCTGTTGAGCAATGACCGCAAAGCAATCAATTGGAAACTTGTGATCATCGCGCTGATTGCGATGGTTGCTTTTTACCTGGGTGTTACAAAGGTCTTTTTTATCAATGCGTTTTTCGATTTTCTTTCAAGGGCTTTTGTAAAGATGATCGATGTGGAAATTGAAAGCACCAGGCTGATGTTCTCCAACCTTATTGAAGTGAGACCCGATTCATGGGGATTTATTTTTGCTGTAAGGGTTCTTCCAACCATTATTTTCTTTTCAGCCCTTTCCTCCATCCTATACTATACAGGTATTCTGCAAAAGGTAGTTTACTTTTTCGCCCTGCTGCTGAGTAAATTAAAAATCTCAGGTGCGGAGAGTGTGAGCACGGCTGCTAACATTTTCATGGGGCAGACAGAGGCGCCATTAATGATCAAGCCTTATCTCGACAGGATGAACAGATCTGAGATACTGCTGATCATGGTGGGTGGCATGGCCAATACCGCCGGAAGCGTACTTGGGGCTTATGTAAGTTTTCTGGGAGGAGATGATCCTTCATCAAAAGCATTTTTTGCAATGCACCTGCTGACGCAGTCTATACTTAGCGCGCCGGCTGCCATTATCTGTTCAAAAATACTTTTCCCGCAAACGCTGCCGGTGAGTACTGAGATCAGGATACCGAAACAGAAACTGGGCGATAACTTTCTCGATGCGCTTTCACTGGGAACCACAGATGGTTTAAAGCTTGCTGTAAATGTCGGGGCGATGCTGATCGCGTTTACGGCGCTTGTTTTTGTATTGAACTATTTCCTGTTCAAGGTTGGCGACTGGACCAATCTTAACCAGATAATAGCGGCAAATACGCCTTACAACGGACTTTCATTCCAGATGATCCTGGGATATGTTTTCTCGCCGGTCGCGTGGATAATTGGGGTTGATAGCCACGACATGGTGGAAGTGGGTCAGCTTTTAGGGGAAAAAACAATTTTGAATGAGTTCAATGCCTATGTTTCCTTTGGAAACATGAAAAATGCGGGAACGCTTTCAGATCCCAAATCCATCTTGATAGCAACCTATTCGCTTGCCGGATTCGCCAATTTCGCATCCATCGGAATTCAGATCGGCGGTATCAGCCAACTTGCACCTAATCAGCGTAAAAACCTGACGGAGCTTGGCGTCAAAGCGCTCATCGGAGGTACGATCGCCTGCCTGATGTGTGGGTGCATTGCGGGAGCGCTTACCTGATATAATGGTCCCTGGCACACTATAGGAGCTATGTCCAATTCCGGGTAATTTCCAATCTTTCAATGATTAATAGCGAACACTTCAACAAAAACTTTGTGGCATGACCCTTAATCAATAAATTTGATTTGCCCCATTAACCAAAACCAAGTGCACTTTATGAGAAGATTTCTACTCTCCCTCA
>DASWTK010000184.1:0-20201 GCA_036402175.1 Chitinophagaceae bacterium
AAGTGAGGTTGACCATTTCCAGCCAGGCTGAAAAATTGCTCTTCCTACCGTAGCGCCACCGATTTTGATGAGCTCAAGTCGACCTTTGGGAAACTCGCGAACCTCATCGGGTTTGCTGAAATTAGCTATTTCAGCTTTTTCCCCAGCTGTGTTCCGGCCGTGTCGCGGACCATAAGCTGTAACTAATACCGCTACACATATTATCGAAAGAATAATTGCTGTTTTCATTGTAATAAGTTTTAGTGATGAAAAATGATAATAATGCTGCCCCGGGTGAATGCTTTACAAAGATGTACTTATTACAATGCGGGGGCCTTGTACAAAGTTCGGAAGTCTATGTACAAATCAGAGTTTTCTGCGCAGTTCAAGGGGTGTGCATCCTGAGTGCTGTTTGATGAAACGGCTGAAGTGTGCCTGGTCTTCAAAGCCTAGAGTGTGCGCAATTTCGGTCATGGTCTTGTCTGTAGCGCCAAGTTGCACTTTCGATTCCAGCAGCAGCATATCCTGTATGAGTTCTCGCGGAGTTTTGCCTGTTGCTTCCTTAACTACTTCTGAAAGGTGTTTTGGCGTAATGTGCAGCATTTCGGCATACTGCTTCACCTCTCTTTTATTAATAAAATTCTTTTCTACAAGGTGCTTGAACTGGCTTGCAATCTTCGTCGACCGGCTGGCCATATCATTCAGTCGTTTTGCATGCGGACGATATATTTCACGGATCCGCAATAAAAGTATATGAATGTAATTGCGCAGGAGTGAATCCTTTTCGGGAGAGTAGCGTTGGTATTCGCCTATAATGTCCCTGAACGACCGCTGAATCAATTCACTTTCCTCATCGGTAACATTTATTATATGCTCGGCTTCCAGCTCAAAAAAAGGGAACTGTTCTGCCAGGGTCCCATGAAGCAATGGTTGAATGAATTCGGTTTTGAAGTGAATGCAATACCCTTTGCAACTCCGCACATTACTTGAGGCATACAAAAAATTCTCCGGAACAATCACAAGGTCGTTCGGTTTAAGCCAACGGTATTCAGCGCCAATATGTGCATCGTGAATGCCGCCCAATAGAAGATAAATGAGATTGAACTGGCGGCGCAATGCCCTGATGCCTTTTTCCGGATCAATATCCTTATGCTTATCCTCAAGTGTGCCCGGCATCACCATCATATTGATATCATAAGGCCGCTGGTCCCTGTTGATCAGCTTTTCAAAAGCCGCAAGGTTTTCTATGATCAGTATGTCCTTCTTCATGATAATTCTTCAATATGCGAATCATCATCAATAATAATCAGAAGCCTTTTTTAGGTTGCAGGTATTGCTCAAACCACTCAACATTGGTTTGCATGACCTTCAACGCCATTTTCGGTTCGGAGGGTCCGTGAGGCTGACGGGGTAATGCCAGCAATCTGACGGGAACGCCTTTGCGCTTCAATGCAAGGTAAAACTCCTTCGACTGGCTGAAAGGAACACGTTCATCTGCTTCGCCATGCTGAAGCATTACCGGTGTACTCACGTTATTCACATAACGCAGGGGCGACTGCAGCGTGTAGGTATCGTAATCCTCCCAGAAGTATTTCTTGTTATAAGAATGAAGGAATTCTGCTATGTCGCTGGTTCCATCCTGGCTTATCAGATTCACCACCGGCGCGCCTATCGAAGCTGCCTTGAAACGGTTTGTATGTCCCACTATCCAGCTGCTCATGAACCCGCCATAACTCCATCCCATCACACCCAGCCTTTCCGGATCTGCATATCCTGCTTTTATCACATGATCAACACCTGCCATCAGGTCTTTATAATCGCCACCGCCCCAGTCGCGCTGGTTGGCGAGCCTGAATTCTACACCATATCCTGTGGAACCACGCGGGTTCGGACGCAGAACGAAAATTCCCTTCTCGGCAATGGCTGCAATGGGATAAGCGCCCTGGTTACCTGCTATAAAGGTCTGCGAAAAAACACCTGCAGGTCCCCCATGAATATTTAAAATGAGTGGATATTTTTTTCCTGCTTCATAATTCAACGGATACGTCAGCAATCCTTCAATCTCCTTTCCGTCAAAGCTTTTCCATTTAACCACCTCGGTTTTGGGGACGGGCTTTGTAATTATATCTGCGTTGATATTTGTTATTTTAACCGGCGAAAATGCTGAAACATTACTATAATAGGCTTCCCCGGGCTTTGAAGGGTTCTGCAATAAAAACCCGAGGTGCGTTGCAGTCTGGTTAAGCTCTGCCAGGCCAAGCATGTCGTTGCTTCCTTTGCTCCATTCCTTTATTTCTTTACCGTCGGTGCTCAACTGGTAAATGCTGAATAATGTCCTGTTATTCTCGGCTACAAAAACAGATCTTCCATCGCTGCTCCATCCAATTAAACCCGCGCTGTTATTTGGTGTGGCAGACAGCTTTTTCAGTGATCCACCTTCAACGGGAACAATCGTAATAAGGGTCCTTCCTCCCCAGACTACCGGATCCTCAGAACATGCATATGCGATATGTTTTCCATCCGGGCTGAATAAGGGTGATGCTTCTCCCGCATTGGTAGTTGCAATGGGCTTGACCTTTCCGGAATTCACTTCTATCAGAGAAATATCGCTGTATACGTTATCATTCGCGAGAGGTGTTTTACCATGACTGTAAACAATCGATTTACTGTCGGGACTCCAGTCAAACGAAATAATATTGCGGTTTTCCTTTGTAAGGTTTGTAATTTTTCGCTTGCCTGCGGAATCCTTTTCGTAAAGCCAGATCACAACAAGCCTGCTTTGCTTGTAATCCTCATCGAAGTAATACCAGTCATTTTTTGACTTCTTGTTCTTCTCTTCCTTATCTGATGGCGCATCGTTCACCACATAAGCAATTGCATTGCCATCCGGACTCCATTTGAAATTCGAAACGCCGGTCTTTACATCTGTGATTCTTTCTGCCTCGCCACCATTTACGGGAAGAATGTAAAGATTGTTTTTTGTGTCACGGTTACTGGTATACGCAATCCATTTTCCGTCATGGCTCCATTTAGGGTTTGCGTTATTCTTATCGCCCTTTGTGAGCTGTACAACATTGCTGCCGTCCGCGTTTGAAACAAAAATCTGGTTCACAAATTCACTCCGTTCATCGTTCATCACCGCCTCACGCACAGAATACAACACTTTGCTTCCATCAGGCGAAACGCGCACCGCCGTTATGTTCTTCATCTGAATACATTGCTCGGCGCTCCAGTGTATTTTTGATTGGGCAAAAATTGAAGAACTTGCTATTAATAACAGCAGGAAGAGTTTTGTACGCATACAGCAGTTTTGGGTTTAATGACCGTGGACATACAAATTAGGAAGATGCCGGAAGAAAAACAAACCTGTGGTAAAGAATATCCGTTCAGTAATTCATCAGTTCCTGAACATAGTTGTCGAGCCTTGCCCTGGCTAAAAAATTGTTTTCCAATTCTATATTAAACGGAACCGGTGTATCCAGCGAGGCGCACCGCATTACCGGCGCATCCAGCATTTCGAAGCAGTTTTCGCTTATCCATGCGGCAATTTCACCGCCAATGCCACCGGTCCTGGTATCCTCATGAAGCAGTAAAACCTTGCCCGTTTTTGAAACCGTTGCGCGGATTGCACTATAATCCAGTGGCAATAATGTGCGCAGATCGAGAAGGTCGATAGAAACGTCGAGGTTTTCGGCAGCATAGTCCAACGCCCAGTGAACGCCGGCGCCATAGGTAATTATGCTGATATCATCGCCGCTTTGCACCAGCCTGGCCTTGCCGATCTCTGTTTCAAAATACTGCTCAGGCACCGGCCCGCTGATACTCCTGTACAGGGCCTTGTGCTCAAAATACATCACCGGATTCGGATCATTGATTGCCGCGATCAGCAACCCCTTCGCATCCATTGGTGTTGAAGGATAAACAACCTTAAGTCCGGGCGTATGCGCAAACCAGGCTTCATTGCTTTGTGAATGAAAAGGCCCGGCGCCAACTCCGCCTCCGGTTGGCATGCGTACAACCACGTCGGCCTTCTGTCCCCAGCGGTAGTGTATTTTCGCGAGGTTATTAATGATCTGGTTAAACCCTACGGTCACAAAATCTGCGAACTGCATTTCCATCATGCTCTTATAACCTTCAAGGCTTAACCCGAGCGCTGTTCCAACAATTGCGCTTTCACACAATGGCGTATTTCTAACTCTTTCTTTCCCGAATTCCTGTACAAAGCCTTCGGTAATCTTAAACGCCCCACCATACTCCGCAATATCCTGACCCATCAGAATAAGATTGCCGTGGGCCTGCATGCTTTGGTGAAGTCCTTCCCTGATGGCATCAATCAGGCGCAGCTGCCGGGCTTCATTGGTGAAAGGCGCATGATCAATGACCAGTGATGACCTCGCAAGCTCGCTTTCGCCGGAAGAAACGGGAGCGTATACATCTTCCAGTTCGCTCCCCGTATTCACCACTATGGGTTTTGCTTCGAATCCGATTTTTAGTTCGCTTTCAATATACTCCCTGAATTCATCCCTGATCTGGTTGACTTTATCGCTGTTTAAGATTTTCTCTTTCAGCAAAAACATTTCAAAGTTCAACACAGGATCTTTTTGCCCCCACTCTTCAAACAATTCCTTTGGAACGTATTTGGTACCGCTGGCTTCCTCATGGCCGCGCATGCGGAAAGTCATGCACTCAATCAGGTAAGGCTTTTGCTCACGGATGCAATAGTCGCGCACTCCTTTGATAGTATCAAAAACGGTAAGTACATTATTTCCATCTATTCGAACCCCACCCATTCCATATCCAACCGCTTTATCTACCAGGCTTGCGCAGCGGTATTGTTCATTCACAGGCGTGCTCAATCCATATCCATTGTTCTCGATGATAAAGATCACAGGCAGGTCCCATACGGCAGCAACATTCAATGCTTCGTGAAAATCGCCTTCGCTTGTTCCTCCTTCACCTGTAAATGCCAGTGAGGCCTTGTTTTCTTCGCGAAGTTTGTAAGCCAGCGCCACTCCGTCGGCAATGGCCAGCTGCGGGCCAAGGTGTGATATCATGCCGCAGATGTGATGTTCCCTGCTGCCGAAATGAAAACTTCTTTCCCTGCCTTTGCTGTATCCGTCCTGGCTACCCTGCCATTGCATGAAAAGCTTGCTGAGTGGCATATTGCGTGAAGTGAAAACACCCAGGTTCCGGTGTAGCGGCATGATCCATTCATCATCCTGCATTGCCATGGTGGCGCCAACCGCAATCGCTTCCTGGCCAATTCCGCTGAACCATTTGCTGATGCGGCCCTGGCGCAGCAATACCAGCATTTTTTCTTCTATAAGACGGGGCAGTAATAATTTTTTATAAATATCAGTGAGCTGATCATTTGTCAATTCTTTTCTTTCAAATTGCATACGCGCAAGTTAATGCTTAGCGGTTAAGAGGTTAATCTTTATCTTTTGTTCCGAGCACCTCTTTCTGAAACCAGGAAGTGGTTATGGAAACAAGTATGCTGAATAGTAATGCCCACCAGAAACCATCAATTTCAAATCCGCCGATGAATTTATCGCAGATAATAATGATCACGGCATTGATGACAAACAAGAAAAGCCCAAGCGTAAGAATAGTTATGGGAAGCGTAAGCACAATCAGTATGGGCTTCAGTATGGCGTTCAACAACGCAAGTACAAGTGCAATGACAACAGCAGTCCAGAAATTGATCACGTGAACACCCGGCAGCAAATGCGCCAGCACCATAACAATAGCCGCAGTAAAGAGAATGCTGATGATGAATTTCATGAAAGGTTATTTTGATTGAATGTTCATATCACAACAAGTTCATAAAATGATTTCGGATCAAGGTACTTTTGCGCTACATCCCTTAAGCTTTCAGGAGAGATCGTTTTGATGGTCTCAATATTATTGTAGAAATGATCTTCGCCCAGGCCATTCAAAATATAATTTTTCCAGCGGCTCGCAACCTGGAACGGGCCGTCCAGTTCCGACAAGACCGATCCCACAAGGTAATTGCGCGTGAGATGCAATTCATCTTCGGGAATGAGTTCCGTGCAAAGTTCTTCAAGCTCTTTATAAACTTCAGTAATGGTTGCTTCACATACATCGCGGCCGGCTTCGGTACTGATGACAATTCCGCTTGTTTTGAAATGATTAAGCAGGTAGCTGTGAATACCATAAGTGTATCCCTTGTCTTCCCTGATGTTATCCATGAGCCTTGAACCAAAGAAGCCTCCCAATACATTGTTCAGCACCTGCATCTTTGGAAAATCAGGATGGTGCCGGTTCGGAAACGGACGGGCGAGGCGGATACTGCCCTGTACCGATGCTCCTTCGTTTGATACCCGGTATTTTTTTTCGGTGGCCGGATGCATCTGGTGGTTTATATCGGGCATTGAGGTGCCATTCAGCGACAATGCGCCGAATGACGCGTCCAGCTGTTCATGGAGATTATCGGGAAGCACACCGGCTGCTATGATAATGCATTTACCATTGCGGTAATACTTATCGAAAAAATCTACCATCTCATCGCGCTGCAGTTTATCGAAATCTTCGAGCCTGCTGTATTGACCATAAGGATGCTGCTCGCCGAAGAGGTATGCTTCTATCAGACGATTGGCAACAAAATCATTTTTCTTCAGGTTCACCTGCAAACGCTGCTGCATATTCTTCTTGAAGATCGATAGCTCTTCTTCCGGAAATACGGAATCTGTAATTAACTCGGCAACAACCGGCAGCAATTCCTGCACATGCTTCGATAACCCGTGAAGTACGATCTCTGCGGTCTCGTTATAACATTGCCTGTTAAGATAAGCGCCATAAAATTCAAAGTGCTCGTTGATATCAAATGCCGAACGTTTATGTGTACCGTTCTTCAGCATCTGGTTGGTTGCGGCAGCCACCAGGTTTTTTTCTTCGTACCAATTGCCGGCATAAAAGATCCAGTTCACCATCAGTGTTTCCTGGGTTCCCAGGTTTAACGCATATACCTCAACGCCATTTCTCAATACATGTTTTTCATAGGGTGGCAGTTTCAGGTGCAGGTCTACCGCATCAATTATTTGGGGAGCTTCAGTTCTGTTGATCATAATTGTGAGTAATACGGGAAAGTTGTATCCGTGGATATTTAATTATTGCTGCAATAATAAAGCGTGTTTGAATTATTCTCATCGAAGATGATCCTGCTTTCGTTCAGCAGCTCTTCGGCTTTCACCTGCTGATACCTTGCGAGCTCTTTGTTCATCAGCGACGCATCGCCAAGCACTTCATAAAAAGCGAGGCTGCCCGCACGGTTGGTAAGACTCATATCTTCAAATGCAATTACGGCTTCTGTGCGATTCTTGACTTTTACAAGTTCCTTATCGTCTATGCCATGTTTTTTAAGTTTATCCAGCTCTTCTTCAACTGCCTTTTCCGCGTCTTCCATTTTAACGCCTTTAATAAGCTTTCCTTCTATTGTAAGCAAACCCGCATCTACGGTTCCAAAATGATAACACTCAATGTTGCTGAATAATTTCTTTTCTTTCACCAATGCCTGGAACAACCTGGAAGATCCTCCGCCTCCGAGAATTTCTGTAATGAGGTCTGCGACATAATAGCGGTGGTCAAGCCTGGTATATATGTGCCAGTTCTTATAAAAGGCGTCAAGCGGAACGTTGGCCGTAACGCGCTCCCGGCGTGGTGCAGTTTGCCTAGGCTCTTCTGGCAATTGACGAACACGGGGCTCGCCCGGTGGAATGCTGCCAAACCATTTTTCAGCCAGCGCTTTTATCTGTGGTGTGTTCACCGGGCCGGCAACCACCAGCACCGCGTTGTTCGGACGGTAGTGACGGAAGAAAAAACTTTTAACGTCTTCCAGTGTCGCGTTTTCAATATGACTTAGCTCTTTTCCGATCGTAAGCCAGCGATATGGATGCTGCTGATAAGCCATTTCACGGATCTTGAACCAAACGTCGCCATAAGGCTTGTTGAGGTAATGTTCCTTGAACTCTTCGCATACAACTTTCTGCTGCACTTCAAGGCTTTTTTCATTGAATGCAAGTGACAGCATCCGGTCGCTTTCAAGCCAGAAGGCGGTTTCAATATTTTCTGCCGGAAGCTGAATATAATAATTCGTTACATCGCTGCTGGTATACGCGTTGTTCTCACCGCCTGCAAGCTGCAATGGCATATCATAATCCGGAATATTGATGGAACCACCAAACATGAGGTGCTCAAAAAGATGGGCGAATCCGGTCCGGTTGGGATCCTCATCCCTTGAACCAACATCGTACATTACATTTACTACTGCCATGGGTGTGGAATGATCTTCATGCACTATCACCCTTAAGCCATTTTCCAGAACAAACCTGTCGAACTGTATCATAGGTATTTCCTCCCGAAGTCTGCAAAGTAACGATAACCGGAGGAAACACAGGCAGGACTGTCAGCGAATGCTTTTTACTTTTAACGATAGCAAAACAGGTCCGCTTTCACGCAGCACCAGCACTTTCAGCCGTTCGTTGGTCTCCTGGAGCATGTTTTTGTATTGCTGAATGTTACTGGAGAAATTGCCGTTGACGGCAAGAATAACATCGCCGGGCTGGAATCCGGCCTTTTCCGCCGGCGACCCTTTCATAACGTCTACCACTACCACATCTGATTCGATCTTATAAATGCCCAGGCCCGAATAGGAATAATCAAATGGGTCCCTGAAGTGAGTGTTTGGGACAAGATAGATATCACGGCGGTCATAATTAATGATGACGTTGAACCGTCTCAGGATATCATTACCGATCAGGCCGCCCCGGTAGGGATACATTGTTACATTGTAATCATCACTGAAAATATAAGTTGGAACTTTTTTAAAGCGGTATGGACCCAGCCTGAATTCTTTTACGGTTGTCAATTGCATTTCCATTTTTCCACCCAATCCTTCTCCCTGCGTAAGCACAGGTTTCTTTTTCGGGTTCAGCAGGCTGCTGTCTTCTACAAAATCTGTTGACAACAGCAGGCAAAGGCCGGCTCCGGTATCGAAGTAAAATCTTGCAGTAAGGTCCTCGGCATCCATAATTCTCGCGGTTTGGGTTGGGATGGTGGAGATCAGCGGGCGCAACAGATATCCGCCCCGCGGATACTTCATAGAGCCTTTGGTAAATACTTCAACCTTATTGCTGTCGTAGTTGATCTTCACAATGTATCTCGAAAAAAAGCTATAGCCAATAATTCCATCTATCTGCTCCCCGTATGCGCTGGAGAGTATCTCATAATCGTTCACGTGAAAATTCAGGCTGTCAAGCGTTAATCCCGGCAAATGCAATTGCTGGTTGTAAATGAACCTGACATTGCGGATGCCGGCAATTCCGCGTATGGTGCGGTCGGAAGCGCTGGTTTCGATATTCAGTCGTACGCAGGTAGTTGAATCCAGCGAGATGCCACCGCTTCCGGTATCCAGGATGAAATTGAGCGTGTCGGGGTAATTGCCAACTTTGGCCTGAAGAAGAACAACTCCACCGGTGAACTGCCTGAACGAAAATGTTGTCAGCAGCCTCGCCGGAGGCGGAATAAACTCCTCCTGGGCGTACAATTTGAACGTCAGCAAAAAAAGCAGGATGGCAATACCTGACTTTTGAACAAATCTGTATGAACAGGCAATCAACAAATGATTGGGGTTTATTATCTTATTAAAAGTAGCATTCATATGGTTAAACTGGCTCACCATTCATAAAAGTTTCTGTAATGAGAAGTCCGGGCGTAATTTTGCGACTTAAACACGCAAGATGCACCTGGCAGATCTTTACGAGAAAGCGCTACGATTTGAATTTCTAACTGTGGAGGAAGGCATGTACCTTTTTGAGCACGCTCCTCTGGCCGAATTGATGTTTGCGGCCGATACGCTTCGTTCGAAACAGGTGCCTCACAAGAAAGTTACCTGGCAGATCGACCGGAATGTAAATACTACCAATGTTTGCATCGCCAATTGCAAGTTTTGCAACTTCTACAGGATTCCCGGCCATCCGGAAGCATACATCACTGATATAGATACTTATAAGAAAAAAATAGAAGAAACCTTCCGTTTCGGCGGCGACCAGCTGCTTTTACAGGGTGGGCATCACCCTGAACTCGGGCTTCAATTCTATGTAGACACTTTCAGCCAGATAAAAGAGCTTTACCCAAACCTGAAACTTCATGCACTCGGCCCTCCCGAAGTAGCTCATATCTGCAAACTCGAAAAGAATAGTCACCGTGAAGTGCTGACCGCTTTAAAGAAAGCCGGACTTGATTCTTTGCCTGGCGCTGGCGCAGAAATTCTGGTTGACCGTGTAAGGCGACTCATTTCAAAGGGAAAATGCGGCGCGCAGGAATGGCTCGATATTATGCATGAAGCGCACAAGTTGCATATCACCACTTCGGCTACAATGATGTTTGGTCATGTAGAAACCCTGCAGGAGCGGTTTGAGCATCTTGACAAGATCCGGGAAGTGCAAAGCCGCAAACCGGAAACCGCAAAGGGATTTCTGGCTTTCATACCCTGGACCTTCCAGGACGTCGATACTCTCCTGGCGCGTATCCGTGGTGTTCAGAATCTTACTACACCTGAAGAATACATTCGCATGATAGCGATGAGCCGGCTTATGTTGCCCAACATCAAAAACATCCAGGCGTCATGGCTTACAGTAGGAAAGCAGGTAGCACAAATTTGCCTGCACGCCGGCGCAAATGATTTCGGAAGCATCATGATAGAAGAAAATGTTGTCAGTGCCGCCGGAGCGCCTCACCGTTTTACCTATCGCTCCATCCAGGAAGCTATAAAAGAATCGGGCTTCGAGCCTCAGCTGAGGAACCAGCAGTATGAATGGAGGGAAATTCCTGAGACAATTGAAGAGCAGGCCATCAATTATTAATGGTTGGCTTCCTTCTTGCAGCAACTATCCATGGTATAAGCTATAAGTCATCGAACCAGGGATATGAAGACAGGAAAAATTATCAGGCACAGGCACAAGCATCATCATTATATCAATGACGATCTGAAATCCGTAAAAGAAGAAACTCATTTCAAGATCATTTTCTCCGATCCGGCAGAATTTGAATTATTCAGGAAGTGGTGTAAAGATCATGACGGAGAATATGATTATGATAAGGAAAACAGCTGTCAGCGCGGCTCATTGCCAAAGCTTGAGATTTTTAAGGACGAGATCTGCTGGTGTGACATTATGGGATATTACCTGCTGCATGTTGCAGGTTATCAGTTCTATTCAACAATTCATCCATATAAAGGAGAAGTCTACATTAAAAATGATTGAAGAAGTTAACTGATTCCCAAAAAAAACTTACTTGATAGCGTAATCTTCCAACCATATTATTCAGCTTTCATTTCTGGCACATTCAGTTTCCGTCCCCGCTTTCCGGGGAATGTTGACTTTTTTACACGGTTTTAAGTTTAACAGCCGCTTCGGAAATTACTATGGTACCTTTCCACAAGGTGCCGAAGGGTGGCACCCGAATTGTAATTTCTAAGACATGAATATGAAAACTACCACATCTCCAACATTAACCTCTGAGAAATTTGACCTGATTTGCTTCTCCCATTTAAGATGGGATTTTGTTTACCAAAGGCCGCAGCATCTTTTCAGCAGGTTCGGAAAGCATCTGAGAACTTTTTTTATTGAAGAGCCCGTATTCATGGATGGTAAAGAGAGATTTGAGCATAAACCCACTAAAGAAGGTGTGCAGGTATTGGTTCCGCAGCTTAATCACGGATTATCGGAAGAAGAAGTTAATGTGAGACTTGCAAATCTCCTCTCTGAATTGATTGATGAGAAACAGATAGATGACTATGTGTTATGGTATTATACGCCCATGGCGCTCGCTTTCAGTCATCATTTGCAGCCGAAGATGACTGTTTACGACTGCATGGATGAGCTTTCGGCTTTCAAATTCGCTCCACCGGCGCTGAAACAACTTGAAAAGGATCTTTTAAGCAAGGCCGACCTGGTATTTACCGGCGGAGTCAGCTTGTACGAACATAAAAAAGACCAGCATCATAATATATATCCGTTTCCAAGTAGTATCGACTACAAACATTTTGGACAGGCTCGCACAATAAGGCAGGAACCTGCTGACCAGCAACACATTCCGCATCCGCGTATTGGTTTTTACGGTGTAGTGGATGAACGTTTCGATATTGAGCTGGTTGACAAAGTAGCGGAGAAAAGGCCCGATTGGCATTTCATAATATTGGGCCCTGTAGTCAAGATAGACCCTGCCACATTGCCCCAACGGGAAAATATTCACTATCTTGGGGGTAAGTCTTACGATGAATTACCCGCTTACCTGTCGGGTTGGGATATCGCAACCATTCCATTCGCACGAAATGAATCTACCCGGTTCATCAGCCCTACCAAGACCCCTGAATATCTAGCCGCAGGCCGACCAGTTATATCTACATCAATCCATGATGTGGTTAACCCGTATGAAAAGAACAATCTGGTTCACATTGCAGACGATGATGCTGCCTTTATCAATGCCGCTGAGCGGATAATGCGTAAGCATGACAAAAACCATTGGCTTATTCAGGTCGACGCGTTTCTGGCTAACAACTCCTGGGATAAGACCTGGGGAGCCATGTTGCAACTTATGAACATGACTATTAAGGACAAAAACACTCAAAACACCAAAAAAACAAAGGAGGCGTATGTTTGATTATTTAATTGTAGGCGCGGGTTTCGCAGGCAGTGTACTGGCAGAAAGATTGGCCTCGAAAGCTAACAAAAAAGTCCTGCTTATTGATAAGAGAAATCATATAGCCGGTAATACCTATGATTATTATAATAACGATGGTATACTCGTACATAAGTACGGTCCGCATATATTTCATACCAATTCAAAGGATGTGTTCGATTACCTTACGAAGTTTACAGCCTGGCGCTGGTACGAACATAAGGTACTGGCAAGTGTGGACGGGCAGTTTGTTCCGATCCCAATTAACCTGAACACTATTAATTCACTTTATGGTCTGAACCTTTCTTCAGATCAGGTTGAAACATTTCTTTCTTCCAAAGCCGAAAAGCTGAGCCGGATCAAAACTTCTGAAGATGTAGTAGTGAGCAAAGTGGGAAGAGAGTTATATGAAAAATTCTTCCGCGGATATACGCGCAAGCAATGGGGACTCGATCCATCTGAACTTGATGCATCCGTTACTGCACGCATACCAACGCGTACCAATAAGGACAACCGGTATTTCACAGATATTTACCAGGCGATGCCATTGAATGGCTACACCCGCATGTTCGAGGAAATGGTTTCACATCCTAATATTAAAGTGATGCTGAATACCGATTATAAGGAAGTACAGGAATTTATTCCTTTCAAGAACCTGATTTTTACCGGACCGATCGACAGCTATTTTGATTATTGCTATGGCAAATTGCCTTACCGGTCACTTGAGTTCAAGTTTGAAACAATGGAGGCGGAGTTCGTGCAACCAACAGGCACCGTGAATTTCCCGAATGAACAGCCTTACACCCGTACAACAGAATTTAAATACCTAACGGGTCAGAAACATGCAAAAACCACCGTGGTATATGAATACCCGATGGCTGAGGGCGATCCATACTACCCGATTCCACGTCCCGAAAATGCAGAGATCTACCGTAAATATCAACAACTGGCTTCTACAGTGCCCAATGTGTATTTCACGGGCAGATTGGGAACTTATAAGTATTATAACATGGATCAGGTAGTTGCGCAATCATTAACCTTGTTCAAGAAACTGATGGAGCAGGAACCTGAAAAACATGTGAATGGAAAAAAATACGTTTTATTGCAAGCCTGAGATCTGGGGAGGAGTAGAGTGCACGATAAACAGGGTTGGAGATGTTTTCCGGGATCAGCTAGAGTACACAGGACATTATACACGTGAGAATGATATAGATCTTTTTGCAGGTTTGGGTATTAAGGCTTTCCGCTTCCCGGTAATCTGGGAACGTCATCAGCCTTCTCCGGACACACAAATAGATTGGAGCTGGACAGAAAAGCAGTTGAATAAACTGCAATCGCATAATATAATACCAATTGCGGGGCTCGTTCACCACGGTAGCGGCCCCGCTTTTACCAGTCTGCTTGATGACAAATTTCCGGAGCTTCTGGCCGGTTATGCAAAGCAGGTTGCAGAAAAGTTTCCTTCAATTGAATATTATACTCCCGTTAATGAACCGCTGACAACAGCCCGGTTCAGCGGAGTTTATGCGCTATGGTATCCTCACCATAAATCAGACAGAAGTTTTGTGAAGATGGTGATCAACCAGGCGAAAGGCATTGTATTGTCCATGCAGGCCATCCGATCGGTTAATCCCTTCGCAAAGCTGGTACAAACCGAAGACCTTGGCAAAACATACAGCACCCGAAAACTGCGTTATCAGGCAGTATTTGAAAACAGAAGAAGATGGTTGGTGTTTGATCTATTGTGCGGACGCGTTACTAAAAAGCATCCGCTATGGCCATATTTTATAAAATATACTGATGAGGCCACGCTCAATTTTTTTCTGTTGAACCAGTGTCCTCCCGATATCATAGGAGTCAATCACTATGTAACATCAGAAAGATTTCTTGATGATGATTACAGAAAATATCCGCGATCGATGATCGGTGGCAACCGCAGAAACCGGTATGCCGATGTGGAAGCGGTTCGTGCAAACCATGGCCAGCCTTCAGGATTGAAGGAATTAATAAAAGAACTCTGGAATAATTACAAGATCCCTATAGCTGTTACAGAAGTGCAATTGCATTGTAGTCGCGATGAACAGTTGCGCTGGATGCGGCACGTCTGGAGAACCTGTCTTGAGCTTTGCCAGGAAGGAATAGACATCCGTGCGATGACCGCCTGGGCGCTCCTTGGCGCCAAAGGCTGGAACAAATTACTTACTGAAGAAGGCGAATATGAATCGGGCGTATTTGACATAAGAAGCGGTGAGCCCAGACTGACCGCCGTTGGTAAACTCATCGGTTCCTTATCAAATGGAGTAGAAGAAAAATTTCCATTTCTGAAAGATCCGGGATGGTGGGAACGCGATATGAGGTTTATCAGACCCGACGAACGCGTTAAGCTCAACGGACATTTCGCCAGTAATAATTCTACCCGTCCACTGCTTATCATTGGTAAAACAGGAACGCTTGGAAAAGCTTTTGCCAGATTGTGCGAACTGCGTGCGATCAGTTACCGGCTGCTGAGCCGGCAGGATGTTGACATTGCCGACGAAAAACAGATCGAACGCATGATCGACCTGCACAAACCCTGGGCGATTGTAAATGCCGCCGGTTTCGTAAGGGTTGATGACGCCGAAGCTGAAAAAGATGTTTGCTTTATTGCCAATGCAACCGGACCCGAAAACCTCGCAAAGGTTTGCAGGCGATCGGGTATCAGGCTTATGACATTTTCATCGGACCTGGTATTCGACGGGCAGAAAAAAAATCCATATACAGAGAGCGATGTGGTGTTCCCGTTGAATGTTTATGGAGCAAGCAAGGCAAGGTCTGAAGCGGTTGTGATGAAGGAATATCCCGATGCTCTGGTTGTAAGAACCAGCGCTTTCTTTGGCCCGTGGGATCAATATAATTTCGCGAGCCATGTTATTAACGCTCTCGGGAAGGAGCAGCCGTTCACAGCAACACACGATGTATATGTTTCGCCTACTTATGTACCAGACCTGGTGAACAATGCGCTTGACCTGCTCATCGACGGAGAAAAGCAGATCTGGCATATTACCAATGAAGGCGAAACGTCATGGTACGAGCTGGCCCGGGAAGTTGCCTCCATGGCAAAGCTGAATAAAAAGCTGGTTCAGTCAAGAGCGCTCAACACAATGGATTACAAGGCCGCAAGACCTTCCTATTCGGTGCTGAAAAGCGAAAAGGGGATCTTATTGCCGCGACTTGACAATGCGCTTGAGCGTTTTTTCTTTGACAGGAAAACCGCAAATGAGATATTTGAACATTAACTTACCGCTTACAACCAATACGGTTCACTTACCGTCTTTACGTGCATATTAAAAACGCATTATAAAGAATGAATAAGAAACACACCACTCCTTCGCTGATCGCCTGTGTACTGATGGATATACTTGGGTATGCCACCTATTCACTTCCGTTGATCGGAGAACTGGCTGATGTGATCTGGGCGCCGATATCGGCATTTATTTTCTTTAGAATGTTCGGTGGCTGGAAAGGCGCGTTCGGAGGTATATTCAACTTTGTGGAAGAGATAATGCCGGGGCTCGACTTTATCCCAACCTTTACACTTACCTGGTTATGGCAGTATTTCACCCGGCCGGGAAAAGTTGAGGAGCGCACAAATACGATTTATCTCGATAAGAGCGGCAGGCCATTTCAACCGGTTACAAACCGGTAGCCAATCCCCTTTATAGTAATGATCTCCAGCGATGCATCCTGCTTAAGGTAAGAGCGGAGCTTAGTGATGTACACATCAAGATTCCGGCTGTTGAAGAATGAATCATTTCCCCACAACAGGGTAAGTATGTCTTTGCGGTCGATGATCTTGTCGCGATTTTCATATAAAAGCTTCAGCAGTTCGGCTTCGCGGAAAGATAACTTGCGGTCTTCACCTCCACCGCTTAACACCTGACGGTTAAGCTGGAAATTGTATTTGCCGATCTGGACCGAATCGGTTGTGATCTTCCTGGGAGTTTCACCGTTATTCCTGAGCACGTTCTGAATTCGAATGATCAACTCTTCCATGCTGAAGGGCTTTCTGATATAATCATTACCACCCAGCCTGAAGCCTTTGATCACATCATCGGTTTGCGTTTTTGCAGTGAGGAAAATGATGGGAACCTGTTCGTCAACATCGCGGATCTCGTCGGCGATGGTGAATCCGTCTTTATTTGGAAGCATTACATCCAGCACACAAACATCGGGTTGCGCCTGCCTGAACAAAGTAAGTACCTTGTTTCCGTCGCTTTCCATTATCACTTCAAAGCCACGGCTCTCAAGGCTTTCCTTCACGATCTTGCCCAGAAACGTTTCATCTTCTACGTATAAGACTTTCGTTTTACTCATGTGATTTGGGAAGTTTAATGGTGAACCGGCTTCCGATCCCCGGCTGGCTCTCTACTTCAATTGAACCATTATGCTTTTGAACTACATGCGCAACATAACTTAATCCAAGTCCATATCCTTTTGCGTTATGGGTATCGCCTGCAGGCACGCGGAAAAATTTCTCGAAGATGCGCTCTTTGTATTCAGGCGCTATTCCAATACCATTATCAATGATCACCATTTCAACCAGTCCATCAGCTTCCCTGATCTCAATTCTGATTGTTGGAAAAGCTTTACTGTACTTCAGCGCATTGTCAACAAGATTAAAAACAACGCTGGTAAGATGAAGCTTGTCGCCAGCCAGCGTGGTACTCCCTTCTGCTTCGATGCTTAGCTGCGCTTTATATTTTTCCAGCTGAAGCCTCATCGAAGCAGCAACCTCCTCCACAATGTTTTTCAGATCCACCAATTCAGGTTTCAATTCAATTGCTTTATTCTCAAACATCGAAAGTTTCAGTACTTTATCAACCAGCAATGAAAGCCTTTGCAATTCATTCTGTGAAATATCAAGGTATTCTTTTGTTTTTTGTGGATCATCGATAGCATTGAAATTCTTGAGCGCTTCTATTGCCACGCTAACTGTTGCGATAGGTGTTTTCAGTTCATGCGTCATGTTACTGATGAAATCATTCTTTATTCCGGCCAGTTTGCGTTGCGCAAGCAGGCTGCGGTACAACGTAAGAAATGAAACAACTGTAACTGCCATCAAAAAAAACGCGAATAATATTTGTGGCCAGATCTTTCCAAGCAGGTACGGAAATGTATTTCCTAATTGAAGCTTATAAGTTACCGGATGCAGGAAGCCAATTGTGACATCAGGCACTGGACCAGGGAACTGCTGTTTCATTCTTACCTGTCCACTCGATTCCGCCTTTGTTCTTATTATTTTATATGGAACATCAATGTCCTGATCGTTAAGCGATCTGGAAAAAAGCGTTTTTATTTCATCAATCTGTAAAGTGTCATCAGCAGATTCTGAACCCATCAGTACATCAAACACCTGATCGCGTGAATGACGGCGGATAAAAGTGGCCGCAGTATCTCTCTCACTACTGAACGACTGATCAACCGAAACGATCATCGTGGATTTCCTGCCCGGCAGCACGCGCAGGGAATCTCTCATACTCTCTCTCAGCACATTGATTACACCTGCCGCATTCGATGGGTTGGGAAGCGCCACTCTTATATTGGTATCAAGCCTGAGCTTTGAAGCCTGCATCCTGAACAGGGTTTCACGAAACAACACACTGGTGCGAATGTTCATGGTTTCCTTCTCTTCCCCGTAGCTTTTATAAAGCCACCATCCCTGGAAGGCAGCCAGCAGTATCATGCTTACAAGCATCAGAACAAGCGATATGCGCAAACGATTCTTCATTCACAACAAAATTAGCAGAATACTTATGGGCATTATAATGCCATTAACCTTATTTAACAATAAACAATTGTGGTTAACCTCCCTTCACTGACAATAAAAATAGCTTTGTTTATATAAAACTAGTGTATGAAAAAATCAATACTACCACTGATAGCCCTGGTGGTCACACAGATGGCTGCGGGCCAGATGAAAGAAGGAAAAATTATTTATGATGGCGCGTTCCAGCTCAACTTTCAAATAAGAGAAAGCAACAGCGAGCTGCAGAAAATGATCCCTAAAACGCAGAACAGGCAATACGAACTGCTGTTTTCAGGAAATCAATCGCTCTTTCAGTCACTACCCGACATCAAGGAAGAAGCCAATGAGATGGGTGGACCGTCACACACGGGCGGACCGGTAGTGAATATTATGCGCTTTGGTGGTGACAATATCGTGTATCACAATTTCGAAGCCGGGAAGAGAATAAGTGAGATAGAACTCAGCGCAAAAAATTACATCGTAGAAGAAAATATCAGCAAGCTGAATTGGAAACTCACCGAAGAGTCGAAAACAATACTGGGACATAAGGTGTTCAAAGCTACAGCCGACCGCTTTTCAACCAGGACCATGGTGAGCATGGAAAATGGAGAAATGAAGCGCAAGCAAATGCCGGATACAAGTAAAGTTGTTGCATGGTTCGCTGCTGATATACCAGTGCCTGCAGGTCCCGATTTCCAGGGCCAGTTGCCGGGTCTCATTCTGGAACTCGATCTGAATAATGGCCGCACTGTTTACAAGGCAATTGAGATTTCGCCCAAGGTAAATGTCGCCTCAATAAAACAACCCAGCAGAGGGAAAAAAATATCCGCTGAAGAATTCGCAAAAGAACAGCAGAAGATGATGGACCAGATGCAGCAGCAAAGAAGGCCCGGAGGAAATGGCGAAAGGATTGTTATTTCGAGTTCGCAATAACTTCCGCCTTCGCTAAAGCTACGGCGAACAGGTACCGCCTTCGCTGAAGCTTCGGCGGACAGGTTCCCTCGCTGAAGCTTAGGCAAGCGCGATAGTGCAAAACAAAATTAAAAGAGCGTAAGGAGCGGCTAACCGCCACAAAGAACAGGCAGTTTCATTCATCAAGTATAGCCAGACATAGCCCCGAAAAACAATCATGCTGAATGCCCGAAAGGCTGTATCGTTAAACCGGTACAGCCTTTTTTATTATCAGTAGTATGATATTTATCATTTGTTATTGATCATAGAATTTTCATTGATCGAGCACTAGATACTGTTCGCTGCTCGTGATCCAGATCTATACATGTGATCCATATCTATTCATTAATGTTGGCGGTTGTGCAAATCATTAATCTTCTTTCTTATCCGATTAACTGTTCTCACTGATAAAGTCGTTTGCCTTTTTTGCTACTCCATCAGCTATTTTCTAACTCATATCATGTTAATCGATCTTAATCATAAACCGTTTATAAGTGCATACCCGTTAATTCCAAGACGCCCGGCCGACTTTTTAGATATAAATCTTACAACTTATTTTCAGATATCTTCCCCACACGACTTACAACAAAAAGGGTTGTCCCGCATGAGACAACCCTTCACCTTATTTCTGATCTTACCTACGGATCAATTCACAATAATCCTTTCACCCTGCCCGCCCCTTGACCCCGGTAAATTCTTTCCACCCATTCTGTTGATGTTATAAGTGAATGTCAGCATGTAGAAACGCTTGATCACGTTGGTCTGAACATCTTCCACATAGTTATCA
>DASWTK010000185.1:0-3958 GCA_036402175.1 Chitinophagaceae bacterium
ATAATTTACCGCCACATCGGTCATCACCATTTTAGGTGTCAGCAGTCCTTCGTCAAAGCAAAGGCCATATAACAAAGGCTTGAGTGTGCTGCCCGGTTGCCGGATCGCGGCGGCTCCGTTAACCTGACCACCATCTGTTGAATCATAAAAATCCGCGGAACCGATATAACTTATCACTTCGTGGGTTTGATTGTCTATCACCACAACCGCGGCATTATGAATGTTCTTTAATGTAAGCGATCGTGAATAGTCTGCCACCAGCTTTTCAATTTTCAACTGTTCATTCAACCTGATATTGGTGTGAATGATATCGCCACCCTGTCTTTTAAGCTTGTATGCCAGGTGCGGGGCCAGTTTCGGAACAATACCCCTGCTGGCAGTTAATGGTTCCTGTAAGGCATCGGTTATTTCCTGTTGGGTGAATACTTTCTCTTTTGCAAATACCTGCAACCAGCGATTCCTTTCTTTTACGATGGCTTCGTTTGTTTTTCCGATCACCAGTGTCGATGGCCTGTTTGGAATGATGGATAACGCGGTGATCTCGGCCAGTGACAGATGGTCGGGGTTCTTTCCAAAATATAGAATGGAAGCTGATTTCACTCCCTGGATATTGCCGCCATACGGAAGGAGATTAAGATATAATTGCAGTATCTCATCCTTGTCATATTTCCATTCCAGTTGAAGCGCGCGGAAAGATTCAACCAGTTTATTCAGATAGGTACGCTTGCCGGGATCCAGCGCGCGGGCCACCTGCATGGTGATGGTAGAAGCGCCTGAAGTTCGTTTGCCGCGGAAGATGTTTTTAAAGAACGCCCGGGTCATCGCAACCGGATTGATACCGGGATGCCGGTAAAAATGTTTGTCTTCTTTATGAATGATGGTTTTTCGCAATAGCGGCGAGATCTCATCCAGCGTCGTTTTCATTCGCCATTGCTCGTCGGTGGTAAGAAATGCATGGATCACCGTTCCTTTATTGTCTGTGATGATTGTTGAGTATTCTACCTTATCTGGTAACGGAAAAATCCAGTTGAGCAGAAAAAACAGAATAAACAAAACGATAACAGATAGAAGAAACCTTTTAACGTAATCTTTGATTTTATTAATAGTAACTTTCTGGGAGAATTTAATTCTATATGGACTCATCGAGTCTGCCTCCTTAGCTTCTCCATACTAATTTCCAGTTTTTCTGCAAATGTGAAAATATTCCAACCGGAATTTTTGATCACAAATCGTATTTTAACACCTTCATTAGTCACTGCCCCCGATAACCAATTTATATGCGTAACTCAATTCTGTTAACGGCCACCCTGGCGGTCGTTGCTTTATTATCGTGCAACCGGAACATTGTTAGTCTCGATTATACCAATGCAAAAGATGAAGTGCCACAACTTGGCAATCTTGTTTTCAGATTCGATAAAGCCCTTGTAAAGGATTCGCTCCTCAACCGGTGGGATTCTACCGAATACATTTCCTTTGAACCAAAGATACCTGGCCGGTTTCGTTGGGAAAGTCCCAGTGAACTGGTATTCTCTCCTTCAAGACCGTTGCTGCCTGCAACTTCTTATAAAGCTAAACTCAAAAGCGATATTATTGAACATTCAAAATACAGTTCAATAGAAAAGGCCGACCAGCTTAGTTTCCGCACACCCGATCTTAAACTGGAGAACAGCAATATTACCTGGATGCTGCCCGATGAACAATCAAAAACAGCCGTACCTCAGATTGATCTTTATTTTAATTACCCAGTAGACGCGGAAGCTTTAAAAGATAAACTGACTATTGAAGTGGAAGGAAAGCCGGTGCAGTATTCACCGGTGACTGTATCAGACAATGCCAAAATGAGTTTCAGGGTAACCGGGCTCAGTGTGCAGGACAAGGATTATGAAACCATGATAAAGATCGGTAAAGGACTTGTTCCAAAAGGCGGAGCAAATGGTACGCCGGAAGCGATAGAGTCGAAATCGGGCATTCCTTCTCCATTTGTTATACTGATCAATGACGTGCAATCAGAACACGATGGATCGTCGGGAACTATTTATGTCAAGACAAGTCAGCAGGTGCTGGCCGACAATCTGAAATCATACGTAAAATTCAATCCTGCCATAAAATTCACTGTAGAACCAACCGATGATGGTTTTATGATCGATTCTGAAAATTTTGATGTGGAGAACAGTTACGAGCTTACACTGACAAAAGGACTTCGCGGAAGAATAGGAGGTGTTTTACGCGAAGAGCATTACAACCAGGTGGCTTTTGGAAAGCTGGAGCCTTCACTCGGTTTCACCAACAGTAAATCGGTTTACCTGTCGTCCCAGGGCGCGAGGAACATTGAAATGAAGATCCTGAACGTTCCTAAGGTGAAGGTGCTGGTGTCAAAGATCTATGAAAGCAACCTGATGGCAGTTCAGCGGTATGGATATAACCCGCGTGAATCGGGCGGGTATGATGAAGACTATTATTATGAGCGCGGTTCGGGTGATGCAACTATGGGGGATATCATTTATGAACAGGAAATTGATACGCGTTCACTCCCAAAGCGGGGAGCAAGTCGCATTTTCAATTTTAATATAACCGATAAGCTGAGCGATTTCAAAGGTATTTATCACATCCGCGTGCGGTCGACCGATGATTACTGGGTAAGCGACAGCCGGTTTATTTCTTTATCTGATATTGGGCTGATCGCAAAGCAGGGTCGTGATAAGATCCTTGTTTTTACGAACTCAATAAAATCAGCCCGCGCGCTCAACAATGTGAACGTGACAGTATATGGTGGCAACAACCAGGTATTGGGAATGGGAAGTTCCAATGCGGATGGTGTGGCTGAAATAGAATATGCACGCAAGGAATTTGCAGGATTCAGGCCAGCGATGATCATTGCTAAAACGGCTGATGATTTCACTTATCTGCCATTCAGTTCAACAGCAGTGAATACTTCCAGGTTCGAAGTGGAAGGCAAACGAATCAACTCAACCGGCCTCGATGCTTTTATTTATGGTGAAAGGGATATCTACCGGCCGGGAGAGCGTGTGAATTTTTCAGTCATCATACGCGACCTTCAATGGAAAAGTCCGGGCGAGATGCCAGTCAAGCTCAAGTTCCTGCTGCCAAATGGAAAAGAACTCAAGGCCTTTCGTAAAAACCTGAATGCCCAGGGATCACTGGAAGGGAATGTTGATATATCAAACGCGGCGATAACAGGAAGTTATTCGCTGGAGGTATATACTTCGAACGATGTGTTGCTGGGTAGTAAGAATTTCAGCATAGAAGAGTTTGTGCCAGACAGGATCAGGGTGACAACAGGGCTTGACAAAGAATTTCTGAAGCCTTCGGACGTCACAAAACTCACCATCAATGCAGTCAACTTTTTTGGACCACCTGCGGCAAACCGCAATTATGAAGCGGAGCTGCAACTGAAGCAAAAATATTTCGGCGCAAAAAAATTCAATAAATATTCCTTTGGCTTAACCAACCAGCGGTCGTTCTCCGATAAAGTCATGAAGGAAGGCAAGACCGATGCAACTGGTAATGCATCCGAAACATTCGAAATTCCTGCTCAGTACAAAAACATGGGTGTGTTGCAGGCAACTTTTTACGCAACGGTTTTTGATGAAACCGGCAGGCCGGTAAGCAGGAATAATACGTTGGACGTTTATACGCAGAATGTATTTTTTGGGATCGCGGATGATGGTTATTGGTATTATCCGCTGAACCAGGCGGTACGTTTTCCCGTGATCGCGATCGATAAAGATGAAAAGGTTCAAAGCGGAGTGGAAGCTCAGGTAACCGTGATCAAGCACGAATACCGGACGGTGCTTACCAGGAGTGGCGACTATTTCCGTTACGAATCGCAGGAAGAAGACAAGATCGTTTCAACACAAACACTGAAGGTTAATGGCGAGAATAGTTTTTATCCTTTTGTTCCAAGATCACCCGGCGAATATGAAGTACGCATATCCAT
>DASWTK010000186.1:0-6155 GCA_036402175.1 Chitinophagaceae bacterium
CTTCACAAACCTGTTGAACAAAGATTGGGGTCGCACCTGGTTCCTTTCCAACGACAACTTCTCACTCATACAGTTTGTAAGCCTTGAAAATACCACCACCCGCAAACCCCGCTACCGTTACATTCCTGTTAACGGAACACCGTATGGGGTTAGCACTAGTACAGAGCCAAGATTAGCCGCGAGGTGGATTAGTCAGTTGACGTTCCGCGTTAATTTTTGATAAAATGTAAAATGTAAAAGATAAAATGTAAAATGTAAAATGTAAAATGCAAAATGGGGTCGCCTATTTTGCATTTTACATTTTACATTTTGACTTTTTATTACATTTTGATTTTTTTTACATTTTTCATTTTACATTTTACATTTTTCCAAACATCCACTTAAGAAAGTACGGAATCGCTTTTCCCCACGTCTCTACATCATGTTTCCCATCTTCCAGAAGCAGATAGTGAATCTGTTCGTCGGGATAACCTTTTGCCTTTAATTCTTTGATCAGGTCGAGGGTGTCGTCGATGGAGTCGATGATGCCATTTTTGTTGCGGTCTTTTTTTTCGTCCATTGCGCCGCACTGGAAGAAAAATTTAAGCCAGGGATGGTATTTACCTTTTCTGATCTGCTGATGGATGATGCGATCGGTATCGTCGCTGTAATCTTCATCGTCCTGGTCGCGCGTGCGCCACCAGAAAGAGCCTGAGAAAACACCGGCTGCTGAGAACTCGTGCGGATAATGCCATACAAGATCCAGCGCGCTTAAGCCGCCGAGGGAAAAACCGGCAAATACTTTTTCACGGAATGAATAAACCTTGTAAGTAGTGCGGATGTATGGAAGTAATTCGTCGAAAATGAATTTTGAATAGAGCTCCGCTTTGGCGCCACGACCATTATAATCAGGAACGCCGATGGTTCCGTATTCCATCCTTCTGTCGTCCCCGGCATGAATGGCCACACATAAAACAGGGCGGATAGCGTCTTTTTCGTACAGTTCGTCCAGCGTGTTGCTCAATCCGGCTTTCACCATATCCTGTCCGTCGTTTATCAGCAACAGGCTCATATCTTCAGGATGGGGAACATTTACCGGTAAATAAAAATCAACGGTAACGGATCTTTTCAAAAACGTTGATTCCAGAGATGCGGATTCTGTCAGTATCAGGGATTCCTTTTCGGGGTGCATATTTTCAAAAATAGGAAATGACACTTAATCACCATAAAACATGCCGGGTTAACGAAAAGAATTGATTTGTTTTTTATCTTCATTTGGGCATCCATCTTTTACCATAAATAAATCGGTATGAAAAAAATAGGCATTCTATTCGGGCAGGAACGCAGCTTTCCCATGGCTTTTATCGAGAGAATAAACAGTAAAGGTGTAAAAGATGTAATAGCAGAGCCCGTAAGAATTGATAAGGTGCTGCAGGGAGAATCTTCGGGCTACGCGGTTATTGTAGACCGTATTTCCCAGGATGTGCCGTTTTACCGTGCTTTTCTGAAAAATGCCTCCATCAGCGGAGCCGCTGTGATCAACAATCCATTCTGGTGGAGCGCCGATGAAAAATTCTTCAATAACGCGCTGGCTACCAAGATCGGCGTGCCTGTTCCCAAGACGGTTATTCTTCCTTCGAAAGATCTTCCGCCAGATACAACTGATCAATCTTTTGCCAACCTCGCTTATCCTTTGGATTGGGAAGGCATTTTCAATTATGTTGGTTTTCCGGCTTACATGAAGCCATTTGCCGGAGGCGGATGGAAAAATGTTTACAAGCTGCGCAGCCTGGAAGAATTTTTTGAAAAGCATGGCGAAACCGGTGAGCTGGTAATGATGCTGCAGGAAGAGATCATTTTTGAAGAATACTATCGTTGCTATTGCATCGGCCGCAAGCACGTAAGGATCATGCCTTATGAGCCGCGCAACCCGCATCATCTTCGTTATGTGGCAGAGTTCGCGCCCAACCAGGAACGCCTGAAGCAAATGGAAGATATTGTTTTACGAATCAATCAATACCTGGGCTACGACTTCAACACGGTTGAACTGGCGGTGCGCGACGGAGTGCCTTACGCGATCGATTTCTGCAATCCCGCTCCCGACGCTGAAGTAAAAAGCGTGGGTGAAGAGAATTTTGAATGGGTGGTTGAAACCATGGCTAATTATGCTATTGAAAGGGCGCTGGAACAAAAAGAAGGACTGGACAATCTCACCTGGGGCGAATTTGTTCGTTGCAGCTGCAATCACAAACCCCTGGTATAAGCGTAAAGTCGCTTCAATCTAAACTAACAAACCCAATGAGCAGCATCAGCTACAAACATTTTACGCTTGGCATCGAAGAAGAATACATGGTCATCGACCCCGAGACCCGTGAACTCAAAAGTCATCAGCAGAAAATTGTGACCGAAGGTCAGAAGGTGATCAAGGACAAGGTGAAAGCCGAAATGCACCAGGCCGTTGTAGAAGTAGGCACCGATATCTGCGCCGACATCAGCGAAGCATTCAACGATGTATCGGTTTTGCGCAGAACTATTTCGGGCATTGCCGAATCACTGGGACTTCGCGTAGGCGCCAGCGGTACACATCCCTTCAGTCATTGGGAGAGCCAGCTCATTACAGAACATGTTCGCTATAACGAGATCGTAAATGAACTGCAGGAAGCAGCCAGGAGCAACCTGATATTCGGCCTGCACGTGCATGTTGGAATGCAAACACGTGAAATGGCCAATCACATTGCCAATTCAACCAGGTATTTTCTTCCGCACATATACGCGCTCAGCACCAACTCGCCTTTCTGGGAAGGAAGACAAACGGGATACAAATCGTTCCGCACAAAAGTGTTCGATAAATTCCCACGCACAGGCATACCCGAAACATTCGACAGCATAGAAGCCTACGACAATTATGTAAAACTGCTGGTAAAGACCAATTGCATCGATAACGCAAAGAAGATCTGGTGGGACCTTCGCGTACATCCATTCTTCAACACGGTTGAATTCCGCATCTGCGATGTTCCGATGACGGTGCATGAGACAATCGCGATCGCGGCGCTCTTCCAGGCCATCTGCGCCAAAATATACAAACTGCGCTCACAGAACCTCAACTTCATTCAATACTCCAGGGCGCTGATCAACGAAAACAAATGGCGCGCCGGCAGGTATGGCATTGAAGGAAGAATGGTTGATTTTGGAAAAGAAGAAGAAGTGAACACCCGCGTGCTGATTTACGAACTGCTGGATTTTGTAGACGACGTACTGGATGCGCTTGGAAGCCGTCATGCGGTTAGTTATGTTCCGAAGATACTGGAACACGGCACCGGAGCCGACCGACAGTTAAAAGTGTACCAGGAGACCAATAGTCTTATCAGCGTGGTCGATTACGTGCATTCGCAATTCCTTACAGGATTATGATTCAAGTTTTCTTTCGATGAGGTCGTACCGGTAAGCATTTTTTCCGGGAGCGATCGGCTGTTTTATGTACTCCGCCCAGGCGTTGGTGAAGGTTCCGCCGAAATAAAGTATGAAGGAAGAATAGAATACGAACAGCAGTAACAACACAAACGAACCCGAAGCGCCATAGATATTATGGATATTGCTGAAACCCAGCAGCCATCCCAATAATAATTTACCGATGGTGAATAGAATGCCGGTGAACAGGCCACCTGCAAAGGCTACCTTCCAGGTTGGCTTTGCATTTCCCAGGAAGCGGAATACCATGGTGAACCACGTTGAAACTACCACTATAGAGATAACCTGGTTCAAGATAAAATACAACAGCGAAACAGAACCCTTCCATAGTTCCTGAATATAATCCAGCAGCAACGCCTGCAGCGCTTCTGCAAGCAGGGTGGCAAGAAACAAAAGGCCCGCGATCAGAATTACGGCTACCGATTTGAGTCGCCCTACCAGGCTGAAACGCATGCCGCTACCGTGATGCAGCTTTATTCCCCACAATTGATTTAATGAATCCCTTATCACCTTGAATAAGGTGGTTGCCACAAAAACCAGGAACGCGAAACCCGCGATGGTGATGAACCAGTTACTGGCAACCTGCCTGAATCCGCTCAGTGTTTCCTTTATCTGGTCAACGCTCTTTTGTCCAAGGATCACTGCAAGGTGTTCGAAAAGATGTTCACTGAAGGTTTTCGGATCAATGATCAACCCGAACAGCTGAACGAAAATGATGATGATTGCCGGAAGCGCGAAGGTTGTAAAGAACGCGGTGGCCGCGGCCAGTCGTAATGGGTCGTTATTCTTAAGTTCCCGCAAAGCGGTACGTAGTATTCTCCCAAATTGTCGGACTGAAAGAAAAGACATTTGATAAAGGTAAATCCATTCCATTTTAAGTAATGGAACCAGACCAACTTATTTACTTAAATTGGCTTCTCCAAAAACTGCTTATGAAGAAAGCCGTATTGATCGCTTGTATGATATGCCATTGCTTCGCCTTTGGCCAGACCAAAAACGACACCATTCAGCAGGTTCAGGAATTTGCAAAGTGGCTGGACCTTGACTTTAACAACTCGGAGGCCGATTCAATGCTGGGTAATCTGAGAGGCCAGCAGAATACTTACCGCAACATGCACCGTACCTATCCCGAAAACAGCCTGGCCTATCCATTTGCATTCAATCCGGCTCCTTTTGGATACAGCATACCGGTAAAACAGGAGAAGGTCAACTGGAACATTCCTGTTAATACGAGCCTTCCTTCGAACCGCAATGAGCTTGCATTTTATTCCATACCGCAACTGGCATCGCTGATCAGATCAAAAAAGATAAGTTCGGTTGAGCTCACGCGCTTTTTTATTGAACGACTGAAAAAATGGGGCGATACACTTGAATGCGTGATCACACTAACAGAAGAACTTGCAATGAAGGAAGCAAAACAGGCGGATGACGATCTGAAAAAAGGTATCTACCGGGGACCATTACACGGAATACCGTATGGACTTAAAGACCTGTTTGCCGTAAAAGGATATAAGACCACGTGGGGCTCCGCGCCTTACAAAGACCAGGTGGTAGATGAAAACGCCTATGTATATACGCAATTAAAAAATGCAGGCGCCGTACTCTGCGCAAAGTTGTCGCTGGGCGCATTGGCTTACGACAACCGGTGGTTCGGTGGATTTACCAGAAACCCCTGGAACCTGCAGCAGGGTTCGAGTGGTTCGTCGGCTGGTTCCGCGGCAGCTACTGTAGCGGGTTTACTTCCTTTTGCAATCGGCACCGAAACACTTGGATCGATCGTATCGCCTTCTACCAGGTGCGGAGCAACCGGGTTGAGGCCTACATTCGGAACGGTTAGTCGTAGCGGCGCGATGGTCCTGTGCTGGAGTCTCGATAAAACCGGCCCGATCTGCAGAAGCGCTGAAGACGCCGCAATAGTTTATTACTACATCAAAGGAACCGATGGAAAGGATCCGGGTGCAATTGATCACGCTTTTAATTATAATGCAAAAACCGACATTAAAAAACTCAGGATCGCTTATGCTGAAAATTATTTCAGCCGGCTGGCAAAGGACGCGATGGAATGGAAAGTGATTGAAGTGTACCGGTCATTAGGCGCTAACGTACAGGCGGTACAGTTTCCTGATTCGGCGCTTTATCCTTTTAACATGGTAGATATTGTGCTGAGCGCGGAATCGGCCGCGGCCTTTGATGAGCTTACGCGTTCCAATCGTGATGACCTCATAGAACGACAGGATAAAAACTTCTGGCCAAACGAATTCCGCTCAGCGCGTTTCATTCCTGCTGTGGAATACATCAATGCAAACCGTTACCGTTCTAACCTCATAAAGGGAATGAACGATTTCATGAAGAACTATGACGTGCTGATAGTGCCAACTTATGCTGGCCGCCAGCTGTCCATGACCAACCTGAGCGGACATCCCGTGGTTTGTATGCCGATGGGATTTAACCAACGCGGGCTGCCGGTAAGCATTACACTGATCGGTAATTTATATGATGAAGCATCCATACTTTCGGTTGCAAAAGCTTTCCAGGATAAAACCGAACATCATTTGAAACGTCCGGAGAAATTCAAGAATTAAAAATTAACTCGAACCGATAATACAGTTCAACACTTCACCATTATGAAACAGATCTTCGCCTGCCTTGGTATTCTCTTTTTGATCGCGTGTGGTAAACAACCGGCAGACCTGCTGGTGTACAATGCA
>DASWTK010000187.1:0-4554 GCA_036402175.1 Chitinophagaceae bacterium
CGGACTTGTATTGGCGATTGGACTTGTAGTGGACGATGCAATTGTTGTGCTTGAAAACATTTACAAAAAAGTGGAAGAAGGTATGACGCCTGTACAGGCGGCATTTAAGGGATCCAAAGAAATCTACTTTGCTGTCATTTCAACTACCATCACGCTTGCCGCGGTATTCATGCCCATCATCTTTATGGGCGGTATCAGCGGACAACTATTTAAAGAATTCGCTATCGTAGTTTCTGGTTCAGTGCTCGTTTCGGCGTTTGTTGCGCTAACCCTGTCGCCTATGTTGAGCGCATACCTGTTGAAACGTAAGGTAAAGCCAAACTGGTTATACAGGGTAACTGAGCCATTTTTTGTAAAGCTTAACAATGGATATGCTTCCATGCTGAAGGGATTTATGAAGCTACGCTGGCTTGCATGGGTGTTTCTGGTAATAACAGGCGGGCTGATATATTTCGTTGGAAAGATGCTGCCGTCGGAACTCGCGCCTGTGGAAGACAGATCCAATATAAGTTTGATCGCCATCGCTCCGGAAGGTGTTTCGTTCGATAAGATGAAAAAGAACATGATCGAAGTAGGAAAGTATGTGAATGATTCAACCGATGGTTTATATCAAACCTATTCAATGGTGGCGGTTTCATTCATTCCCGCACCAGCTCCGACAAATATTGCTGTACAAAGCATTTTTCTCAAAGATCCCGGTGATCGGAAAAAATCTGTGCAGGATCTGTATAACCAATACGGAATGTACTCAGGTAATTTCAGGAACATGCTGCTGTTTCCCTACATGCCACCAACCATTGGTACCAGGTATGGAGGAGGAATGCCGGTGCAATACGTACTGCAGGCACCAGACCTGGACAGTATCTCCTCAATTCTGTCAAAGTTTCTGAATGCGGTAAGGCAAAGCAAAAAACTCATGTTTGTTGATAGCGACCTTAAGATCAACAAGCCTGAGTTGAAAGTGAATATCGACAGGCAAAAGGCGGCCCTGATGGGAGTTTCGATACAGGAAGTGGCGCGGGCCCTGCAGTTATCTTTTTCGGGACAACGATATGGTTACTTTCTCCGGAACGACAGGCAATATGAAGTAATTGGTCAGGTAGACAGGTCGCACCGCAATGATATAAGCGACCTGCGGTCAGTTTACGTACGCTCATCAAATGGAACAATGATTTCGCTGGACAACCTGGTTACTATAGACGAAGGCATAAGCGCCGCGGCAATTTACAGGTACGATCAATATACATCAGCTACTATTTCGGGTGGACTTGCGCCTGGTGTCAGCCTCGCAGAAGGAATAGATGAAATGGAACGTATCAAAAAGGAAGTTCTTGGGGAAAATTTCAAATCAAGCCTTGCGGGTCAATCGAGGGATTACAGGGAAAGTCAGGGAAATATATCGTTCACAATGATCCTCGCCCTTTTACTTATCTACATGATCCTGGCAGCACAATTTGAAAGCCTTCGTGATCCTTTGATCATCATGTTAACGGTTCCAATGGCAATTACAGGAGCTTTATTGAGCCTTCACCTGTTCAATCAAAGTTTGAATGTATTCAGCCAGATTGGAATAATTACACTCATAGGGTTAATTACAAAGAATGGCATACTCATAGTAGAATTTGCCAATCAACTGAAAGAAAGCGGCCTGACAAAAATCGAAGCGGCGGTACAAGCTGCAGAACAGCGGTTCAGACCAATTCTGATGACCTCTCTTGCGATGATCTTCGGCGCTATACCAATCGCGCTGACAGAGAACAGCAGGCAGTCACTTGGAATTGTGATCGCAGGTGGATTGATCTTCGCCGGCATTCTCACACTCTTTATAATTCCTGCTGTGTATTCATATTTATCCAGTAGCAGAACAAAAACTAAACCAATAGAGGAAGCTGAAATTCAATTGGCACCTCTGCAGGCATAAATAATAATAATAAATAATTGTTATGAAACAGAGTATTCAAAACTTAACGCTTGTTCTCGTACTTGTGCTGGCGACTGCACAAACAAACGGGCAGATATCAATGAATTTGCAGGATGCGTTAAAAAGCGCTGCCAAAGCAAATCGTGAGTTACAGATCCGAAGATTGGAAATCCTGAAGTCGGGAGAGGAACTTAAAGAAAGTCGCAGTTTCTGGTTGCCCGCCATCACCGGGTCTGCCAACTACAGTTTTTATTTTGACCGGCAGAATATTTTTATGCCGGGTAATTTTGTCAATAGCTCAAAGCCGGTTGCAGACCTGGCAGTGGGGGGAAGGCATACGGTAAATGCAGTGATCAGCGCCAGCCAGCCTATACTGAATAACAGCATTAATGATAAGGTTAAGTTATCGGCAATTGATGAAGAACTGCAGAAGGTAAAGCTGAAGCAGGCGGAAAGCAGTCTTGCGTTGGCGATTGCACAACATTATCTGACGATCTTACTGCAACAGCAGCAACTAAAACTGGTAACCCAAAGCCTCGAAAGGAATCATCAGGCATTAAAGGACGCAAGGTCTTTTTTCCTTCAGGGTAAAAACCTTAAAACCGATACACTTCAGCATTTCATAGGTGTGCAGAATGCCGAAGCCACGATCTCCGCGATCAATAGTAATATTTCAGTTCTGTTCCTGCAGCTAAAACAATTAATTGGCGTGAACGAAGATGCCGATCTGGTTTTAACCGATTCGCTGGGTCAGATAAATTCAGATGTAAACGTTGCCGAACGCCCGCTTATGGAAATCGCGACCACCAACAGAAACGATTTCCGGATGCAGGAGTTGCAGATCGATCGCAGCAGGCAGGAAGCTTCACTTGCGAGTTCAGAATTCAAGCCACAGCTTTGGGCAATCGGTCAATACCAGGTGCAATCGCAGGCCGATGATCTGAAACTCAATGCCTGGCCGCGTACATCCTTTGTGGGTGTTGCAGTTACGGTGCCGATTTATTCCGGCAAGCGTAATAAGTACAGACAAAATAAATCGGCATTTTCTATAACACAGGAGCAACTTAAGATAGATGACCTTAAATCAAAGGTAAATACTGAATTGGCGTCGCTTAAAAGCCAGATGAAGGAAGCAAACAGGCAATTGGATATACACGACCACTCGGTAAATGCTGCTCAGATAAGCTATAATATGATCGGCGACAGGTATAAGCACGGTTTATCGTCAAGGCTGGAGCTAACCGATGCTGAGTTGGAATTGACCCGGGCAAAAATGAATCAGCTGCAGGCAGTATACAATATCCGCATTATAAATCTACAGTTGGAACATGCACTTGGGCTTCTAAAGTTATAATTCTTCCCGCTTAAAGTATAACAACACCACCTCATCACCATTTTAATTTCGAAGAAAATTAAAATGGTTTTTTTATGTCAATAATTATAACAACTGCAGCAATAGCAGAAAATAAAAAAAGGTGGACTGCCCTGGCTCTTTTATGCACGGGCCAGTTCCTGGTCATTATGGATACATCCATTATAGGCGTTGCACTTCCCGCAATAAAAGAAGCGCTTGGTTATTCGCAGTCAGGATTGCAATGGATATTTAACGCATATGTAATTCTGTTTGGAGGACTTTTATTGCTTGGTGGCCGGCTGGCGGATCTTTATGGTCCGCGTAAGGTTTTTTTATTTGGATTCGGAGTATTGGCTGCAGCGTCTCTGATTGCAGGTTTTGCCTGGTCACCCGGATCACTTAATATTGGCCGTGCGTTACAGGGATTCGGATCCGCTTTAATAGCGCCTGCTTCAATGACGTTGCTTATGATGACCTTTACCGATCCAAAGGAGTTGAACAAGGCGTTTGGATTCTGGGGAGCATCTGCAGCAGCGGGCGGTTCAGCTGGTGTATTTTTAGGGGGAGTGATCACTCAATGGATTTCATGGAGATGGATTTTCTTCATCAATATTCCGGTTGCGTTAATGGTGCTTTCACTTGGAAAAAACTATCTGATCCCAGGTCTCCGGCACAGGATAAAAATGGATTACGCTGGCGCGGTACTGGTAACAGCTTCATTGATCCTGCTGGTATATGCCATCGTTTCATTTGATCCGGCTGCAAGCGTAATATGGCCATTGTCGATTGCAGTAGCAGCAATAATTCTTTTTATCGCATTTCTTTTATCACAGAGAACCAAAGCGCATCCGCTGCTTCCGCTCACGATATTCAAAACACCCAACCTTTCTGCCGGAAACCTTGTGATAGGTATGCTTGCCGCAGCCTGGATACCACTCTGGTTCTTTCTGAACCTTTATCTGCAGCAAACATTACAATATTCTGCATTTAACAGTGGTCTTGCATTGTTGCCTATGACTGTCACCATCATGGTGCTGATGGTGGGCTTTACCGGTAAATTTGTTCAGAGGTTTGGATACAAAGCGAATCTCGTAGCCGGACTGATGTTCCTGACCGCTTCGCTGATAGTTTTTGGATTCGTGCCTGTAGAAGGTAGTTTTCTATTAAATGTTTTACCAGCCTCTGTAATGGGCGCCATAGGAATGTCATTGGCATATATACCTGGCACAATGGCTGCAATGTCAGGAGCAAAACCGCAGGAGACAGGACTGGCATCAGG
>DASWTK010000188.1:0-13666 GCA_036402175.1 Chitinophagaceae bacterium
ATCATTTATTTCATTGGGCGTGATACTGCTGCTGGTTTCTTACCTGTATAACAGGTATAAACATGTGATCATGGCCGAAGACGAGGAATTGAAGTAAAAAAAATCCCGGACCTTACAAAGTCCGGGAATATTTTCAGAAAAATACAAGTGATCATTAAGGGAAAATTCCCAGCTCGGCATAAGCAGTCGCTATTTTGTTGATTGCCGATACATATGCTGCTGTACGCATATCTGGTATTTCGGGGTTGCTGTGCCAGATGCTCATGATCTCTGCAGTGGCTTCGATCATCGTTTGTTCCAGGCCGCTTCTTACAAGATCAACTTCATCCGGACCGTGCATGATGAGCTTCTTTTCTTCAGGGCTCACTGTTTTATTTGTCAGTTCTTCAATCTGTCCGATGATATGACTGTTGAGCTGTTCGGTAAATCTTTTTTCCATCCGGCCATAGCGAACGTGACTCAGATTCTTCAGCCACTCGAAGTATGAAACGGTAACACCACCTGCGTTCAGGTACATGTCGGGGATCACAAGCGTTCCCTTTTTTGTAAATACTTCGTCTGCTTCCGGTGTCAGCGGACCATTGGCGCCTTCACCGATGATCTTTGCTTTGACCCTTGGCGCGTTTTCTTCATTGATCACATTTTCCAGCGCAGCCGGAATAAGAATGTCGCATTCCATTTCCAACGCGTCGGTCTTATTTCCGAAATTGTTTGACCCCGGGAAATTGAGGATCGAACCGGTTGATTTGCGGTGTTCGAACACAGCGTCGACATCCATTCCATTTTCACTCCAGATTGCGCCTTCGTATTCCGCCAGTCCTACAATCACTGCACCGGCTTCCTGGAAGAACTTCGCGCTATGGTAACCAACATTACCCAATCCCTGTACACAAACGCGTTTACCTTCAACTCCCACTCCCAATCCCAGTTTGTCCATCACGTCTTTCATATTACAAACTTCGCGCACGCCATAAAACACGCCCAGCCCTGTTGCCTCTTTGCGACCGCGAACTCCGCCTTGCGTAACCGGCTTGCCCGTTACACATCCCAGCGCATCTATTTCACCTGGTTTGAGCGATGCATATGTATCGGCTATCCATGCCATTTCACGCTCACCGGTTCCATAATCAGGCGCGGGCACGTCGGTACCCGGTCCTATAAAATTCTTTTTTACAAGTTCCGCTGTATAACGTCTTGTGATTTTTTCAAGATCATAAGGCGTATATTTTTTTGGATCGATCTTGATCCCACCTTTACCACCACCAAATGGAACATTCACGATGGCGCATTTATAGGTCATGAGCGCAGCAAGCGCCATTACCTCATCCTGATTAACTTCTGCAGCGAAACGGATTCCACCTTTGCAGGGGAGCTTATGATGTGAATGCTGAACGCGGTATGCTTCTATCACTTCAATCTTATCACCAATAAGAACAGGGAAACGCATCTGGTAAACCGAATTACATTGCTTGATCTGCTCAAGCACTCCGGGATGCCATTTAGTAAATTTGGCAGCTTTATCGAAACTTTTGGAGACGCTTTCGAAAAAACTGTAATCATTTTGTCCTGACATGACGTGGGTTTATTTTTGTTTACAATCGTTAAATACCGGCAGGGATACTAATACTTTCCCTTCTCCAGTTTTGAAATCTTCCTATCCAGCCGGAACAGATAAATAAATAAACCGAGCAGTATGGTCACTACAACGGCAACAACAACGTAGATCTTGCCGCTGCTTCTCAACGCATCGGCCATCTCAGGCGCTTGTTCTGTCCCCGTATCTCCTACCTGTGCCGTGGCAACAAGAAAAACACAGATCAGGAAGAAGAGGCTGGTAATTTTTTTCATTTATTAAGCATTCAGTTTTATATCGTGTAAGCTGCGCAGACGGATTCGCAAAGTAGTGATCCAAACCGCAAGCAGGGTCCAACCCGGTACCGCTGCAGGCCAGAAGATCATTCGCATGCGGCTGTCGATATCCTTTGTATCAAATGCAGGATTACCCATTCCGCCGGGATGCAAACTATCCATCAGACGGGGAATGACCCAGAGGGTAGGAATAAGCATGGCAAAGGCGAAAATATTATAAACAGCGGCGGTCTTTGCGCGTTTGTCTTCATCGGTAAGAGAATTTCTCAATACCATATACGCGAAATAGATGAGGAGAGCTATTGCCGCTCCCAGTTGCTTCGGATCATTATTCCATGGCTTTCCCCAGGTATAGTTAGCCCAGATCATGCCGGTGATCAATCCAAGCAAGCCGAAAACAATTCCGGTTTTTGCAAATTCCAGCGCATAACGATCATGGACCTGGTTATTACTTCGCAGGTATTTGATTGAGTAAACGAGGGAAACAATAAAAAGGATCATCATGGTGAACCACATGCTCACATGGAAATAGAGATTGCGGATGGTTTCATTCAGAATGGGTTTGGCAGGAACTCCGCCCAGAAAACCGGCGATGAATGTAATAATCAACAAGACAAGACTCAATATTTTCCACCAGGATTGACGCAGCATAATGGAACGTGGGGGCAAAAATAGGGGGTGAAATTGGATTGTCCAAAGACCTCCATTTTCCGATAAGAAAATTCATTCAGTCTTTCCAGAGAAAAGGAAACAGTATAATTGCCAGCGCAATCACAAGAATGTCAAGGCCTATAAGCAGTAATATGATCTGCCCCAGGCCTGCCTGAACAACATCCGCGAACGCTGTTCCTGAAATACGCATCAGCAATAATATTTGAGGAATTATCAGCGGAAACCCAAGTATGGCCATCATCGCGGCATTTTGCTGCGCACGGGCCGCGATTGCGGCAAGAAAAGTGAAAACAAGGCTGAGGCTCCATCCGCCCAGGCATACAATAGCCGTGAATTTCAGGAAATACTGTAATGGATTGCCCAGCAACATCTGGAACAGCACCAGGCTTACCAGGCTCATGACCACCATTAATATTGAATTGAACAACAGTTTCGAAAGAACAAAATCCCTCGGACCCGCTATGGAATAAAAATAAAGCATCCGTCCCCTGCTTTCCTGCAAAAAACTTTTTGCTACTGCATTGATACAGATAAACAGCTGGATCATCCAGAACAAACCATTCCATACGATCTCTTCCGGCTGACCCATGGCAAGGTACAGCACGAATATGGTGGAAGCCACATACAGCACCACGCCATAAAAAGTGTATTGCTGGCGGATCTCCAGCAGCAGGTCTTTCCTGAATAGCGCCAGTATGTGGTTAAGTGATCGCATTATACAATTCTATTTATCCTCTTTGTAACACTGCCTGCATCTTGGTTCGTAACGGTCTTTTTCTCCCAGCAATACCTGTCCCCCTTCCTGCGATTTCCGGTATGAAAAGCTGGCAATGTTCCCGCACTTCATGCATATCGCGTGCAGTTTGGTAATGTAGTCGGCCTTTGCCAGCAGATACGGCATCTGTCCGAACGGTTTTCCAGAATAATCCATATCGAGGCCCGCGATGATCACCCTGGCCCCGCTCAATGCCAGCTGGTCGCAAACGTCTGGCAGCTGGTCGTCAAAAAATTGCGCTTCGTCTATTCCAATGACGTCTACTTCATTGGCAAGCAATAAAATAGTTTGAGAATTATCGATCGGGGTGGACAGGATCGCGTTTTCATCATGAGAAACGATTTGCTGCTCATGATACCGCGTATCGATCGCGGGCTTGAATATCTCTACTTTCAGGTTCGCGATCTTCGCTCTCTTGAGCCGCCTTATCAATTCTTCTGTTTTACCGGAAAACATTGAGCCGCAGATCACCTCAATCCAGCCCCGCCGGACTCCTTTTATGTGGGGTTCAATAAACATTTTATTAAGAAACAGTTATCAATTATTGGCTAACTTTATGCAAGTACTTACCCAAATCAGTCTCGATGGAACGCTTATCTCTATTGATCCACAAATTAAAGGAACAATTCGAACAAAATGTTCCTCCCTCCCAGATGCTTGGTACCGTACGTCAGATCGAAGCCGAATTATCACAGGCTTCCGTAAAGCCAGCCAATGGTTTTGGAACCGCGAAAGTTGCGGTAATGATGCCTTCAGGCGTGAGATCTGAATCTGAACCTGTCAGGGAAAGATCGTATCAGCCGCAGCCCTCCAATCCTGCGATCATGGAAAAGGAAGTGATAGAAAAAGCCTGGGCATTCGACCCGCTCCAGGAGATCCCCACGCTTTCGCATCAGCAGGGAATCAGGGAGATCAATGATGTCATTGGCATGAGCGGCGCCTCAATGAATGATCACCTTCGCGAAGAAAGGGTGGAACTCGCGCATGTACTTACGGAAACGCCTATCCGCGACCTGAAGAAAGCCATCGGGGTGAATGACCGTTATGTTTTTCTGAATGAATTGTTCCGTGGCGATGAAGTGATGTATGAGCGCAGTCTTAAAACACTGAACGGTTTCAGAATTTACCAGGAAGCTGAATACTGGATCAACCGTGAACTCAAAATAAAACTGGGCTGGAATGATAATAATAGTGTCGTCAGGCACTTTTATCAGCTCGTAAGAAGACGTTTCTCCTGAATGTAGTCGATGATTTTTTCTGTTGCTCCCTGTTTCGCGTAAACATATTCCCTGGAAGCCTCGCAGGCAATATCGTATTCCTCTTTGTCAATGAGTAATGTGGTAAACAGCCCTTCGGCTTCCAGGGCATTTTCTACTGAGAATCCCCCTCCGCTGCCGACCAGCTCAATGGCTTCAAGATATTTATCATATACCGGCCCGAATACAACGGGCTTGCCGTAAACCGCTGCCTCCAGTACGTTGTGCACACCGTCGTTTCCGAATCCTCCTCCCACCCATGCGATGGTGGCGTAGCGGTAGAGGCGGGAGAGGAGGCCGATGTTGTCTATGATAAGAACGTTAGGGGTTTCGGGTTTTGGGTTTTGGGTTTCGGGTTTTGGGTTTTGGGTTTCGGTTTCGGGTTTCCGGTTTCCAGTTTCGGGTTTTCCAAAGACGGGGGTTTGGGTTTGGGGTTTGGGGTTTGTCAGGGCGGAGTAGCGGATGGTGTATTTAAACATTTTTTCAAGTTCGGAAAGGCGGGTTTCATTTACTTCGTGGGGTGCGATGATGAATTTTATATCGGTGTGTGTATTGGCGAAATGATCCAGTTCCTCTTCATCTTCTTCCCAGGTGCTGCCGGCAACGATCACTGGACTGTGGTTACAGAAATCCTGAATTCCGTCCACCTCTCCGGCGGTTTCGGCAATTTCAATCACACGGTCGAACCGCGTATCGCCGCTTACTGTTACGTTGAATACTTTCAGTGAATGAAGCAGCTCCTGCGAAAGTTCGCTCTGAACAAAAAATTGTGTTACGCAGCGCAGCATTTTACGGTGTATGCCGCCATACCATCTGAAAAACGACTGATCCTTTCTGAAAACGCCGCTTAGCAGCAGCAGAGGTATCCCGCGGTCCCGCAGCTCATTCATATAATAATACCAGTAATCATACTTCACCCAAAGTACAAGCGTGGGCTTAATGATATCTACAAGCTGCCGGGCGTTTGATAATGAATCCATCGGCAGGTAAAATATATAATTGGCGCCGAGGTAGCGCCTGGCAGCGTCATAACCCGACGGTGAGAAGAAACTTATGACAAATTTGATATCAGGATAAATGGCCCGCAGCGATTCAAGAACTGGCCTGCCCTGTTCAAATTCTCCCAGTGAAGCGCAGTGCATCCAAACAACCCCATCCGTTGACACAGGCATTTCGGCCTTTAACCGCTCCATGATACCGTCACGACCTTGGAGCCAGCGTTTTGCCTTGGTATTCCAGGGCGAAACGAGCCTCAGCGCGGTTGGGTACATCCATAAAAAAAGCCTGTATAGAAGTAAGCTCACTTGTTTAAGAATTGCAGCAAAAGTATTACCATTTGGTGTTGCTCCAAGTACCATATGCCAGCGGCATTGGTTATCCGGTAATTTTGGAGTAGGTTTGCGGCCTCAAATCAATACCCGGTATATGCGTTCAATACAAATGGTGGACCTCAAACTGCAATATGCCAAGATAAAGAAAGATGTAGACACCGCTATCCAGGAAGTTATTGATAATACAGCTTTTATAAACGGAAAGGCCGTTACCGATTTTGCCGATAACCTTTCAAAATACCTCAACGCTCCACATGTTATTCCATGCGCCAATGGTACCGACGCGCTCCAGATAGCCATGATGGCCCTGGACCTTCAACCCGGCGATGAAGTGATCACTCCATCGTTCACTTACATTGCTACTACCGAGGTAATAGCCCTGCTGAAGCTGAAGCCGGTATTTGTGGAGGTGGACCCGAAGACATTCTGCATTGATCCCGAGACCATTGAACAGGCCATCACACCCAAAACAAAAGCCATCGTGCCCGTCCACATGTTTGGACATTCAGCCCGGATGGAAGAGATCATGGCAATTGCCGACCGCCATAAATTATATGTAATAGAAGATAACGCCCAGGCGATCGGGAGCGATTACACATTTTCGGACGGTACCACTAAAAAGGCCGGAACCATAGGAACGATCGGCACTACATCCTTCTTTCCATCGAAGAATTTAGGCTGCTATGGCGACGGAGGAGCAATATTTTCCAATAATGAAACGTTAGCTAACCGGTTAAAAATGATTGCAAATCATGGCCAAAGCAAGCGCTATTACCATGATATTGTAGGATGCAACAGCCGTTTGGATTCCATCCAGGCGGCAGTGCTGAACGTAAAGATCAGGTTACTCGATGAATACATTAACGCCAGGCGGCGGGCTGCAGACTATTATGATGCAGCCTTTGCCGGGCATGAGAAGATCACAACGCCATATCGCGCGTCTTACTCCAAACATGTATTCCATCAGTATACACTGATCCTGGAGGGGGTTGACCGCGACGCACTGAATCAGTTTCTGGCGCAGCACAACATTCCATCCATGATCTATTATCCTGTACCGGCCCACCGTCAAAAAATGTTTGATGCGTTTGGCGGCAGTTCGTACGTGCTGAAGACAACAGACTGGTTATCCGAACGAGTACTATCACTGCCAATGCATACGGAGCTGGACGAAGAACAGTTGAAGTTCATTACGACAAAAGTCCTTGAGTTTGTCAACAACCCTAAACCCTAATAAAGCACGTCATGAAAATTGCAGTGGTTGGAACAGGTTACGTCGGTCTGGTTACCGGTACTTGTTTTGCCGAAACCGGTAACGATGTCACGTGTGTTGACATAGACCATTCGAAGGTTGAAAAACTTTCGAACGGCCAGATAACCATATACGAACCGGGTCTCGAAAAATTATTTGTACGTAATCTGCGCGAGGAGCGTCTCCGGTTCACCACCTCACTCGAAGAAGGCATTAAAGATGCGCTCATCATTTTCCTGGCGCTTCCAACCCCTCCCGGCGAAAACGGTTCAGCCGATCTTCAATATGTTCTGGGAGTGGCAGATCAGCTTGGCCGGCTGATGACAGGCTATAAAGTAATAGTAGACAAAAGCACTGTGCCTGTTGGCACGGCTGAAAAAGTATACAATGCAATAGCGAAGAATTATTCAGGTGAATTTGACGTTGTCTCTAATCCTGAGTTCCTTCGCGAAGGTGTGGCAGTGGAAGATTTCATGAAACCCGACCGGGTTGTGATCGGAACATCGTCTGACCGTGCACGTAAGATCATGGGCGACCTCTATGCTCCTTTTGTTCGCCAGGGTAACCCGGTGGTTTATATGGACGAGCGTTCGGCCGAGCTTACAAAGTACGCGGCCAATTCTTTCCTGGCAACCAAGATCTCTTTCATGAATGAAATTGCCCAGTTGTGCGAACGCGTGGGAGCCGACGTTGACATGGTGCGAAGAGGTATCGGCAGTGATGAACGTATTGGAAAAAGGTTCCTGTTCCCGGGGATAGGATATGGCGGAAGCTGTTTCCCGAAGGATGTACAGGCCCTGGTACAATCATCGGATGAAGCGGAATATGAATTTAAAATACTCAAGTCGGTCATTGAAGTGAATGAAACCCAGAAGCTGTCGTTACTCCCCAAGATCAAGAGATACTTCGGAGGACAGCTTAAAGGCAAGAGGTTCGCAATGTGGGGACTTGCATTCAAACCAAATACCGACGATATCCGCGAAGCGCCGGCCCTGTATATGATAGAAGCGCTGCTGAAAGAAGGGTCAACTCTTTGCGTGTATGATCCCGAGGCGATGAACAATGTGAAGAGTTACCTGGGCGACCAGGTCATGTATGCCGATAACCAGTACGATTGCCTTCATGGAGCCGATGCCCTCATCATAGCTACAGAATGGAATGAATTCCGCACACCTAATTTCCTGAAAATTGTAACCGCCCTTAAAAATAAAGTGATATTTGACGGCCGGAACTTGTTCGAAACCGATGCAATCAAGGAACTCGGTTTTTATTATGAAAGCATAGGAAGGGCTACCGCCATCCCAACCAATGGCATAGCACATAAATAAGCTCATGGAACGTAAACGGGTACTCATTACCGGCGCAGCCGGGTTTTTAGGTTCTCATTTGTGCGATCGTTTTATCAGGGAAGATTATCATGTCATTGGAATGGACAATCTCATTACCGGTGACCTGCAGAATATTCAACACCTGTTTGCATTACCACAGTTTGAATTTTACCATCACGATGTTACCAAGTTCATTCATATTCCGGGTGAACTTAAATACATTCTTCATTTCGCTTCGCCTGCCAGTCCGATCGACTACCTGAAGATCCCTATCCAGACCCTGAAAGTTGGAGCGCTGGGAACGCATAACTGCCTGGGCCTGGCCAAGGCAAAAAACGCAAGGATACTGGTAGCATCTACCAGCGAGGTTTATGGCGATCCGATGGTGCATCCGCAAAAGGAAGAATACTGGGGAAATGTAAACCCGGTAGGCCCGAGGGGTGTGTACGATGAGGCAAAGCGATATATGGAAGCCATCACCATGGCTTATCACAGCTTTCATGGCGTAGAAACAAGAATAGTGAGGATATTCAATACCTATGGCCCGAGAATGCGGCTCAACGACGGACGCGCATTGCCGGCCTTCATAGGTCAGGCTTTACGCGGTGAAGACCTTACCGTGTTCGGAGATGGAAGCCAGACGCGGTCGTTCTGTTATGTTGATGACCTGGTGGAAGGCATTTACCGTCTTCTGCTGAGCGATTATCATATGCCTGTTAACATCGGAAATCCTGATGAGATCAGTCTCAGGGAATTTGCCGAAGAAATATTACAGCTTACAGGCAGCAATGTAAAGATCAGCTATAAGCCATTGCCTGTAGATGATCCCAAACAACGCCGGCCGGATATAACCAAAGCCCGTCAGTTGCTGAAATGGGAACCTGCCGTAGACCGCAAAGAAGGACTCAAACGCACCTACGAATATTTCAAAAACCTGCCCCGTGAAGAATGGTTCAAGCAACCAAAATTCCTGAACTCAAAATAAACAAGCTTTAAATATTAATATCAGCGATGTACCAGGATCTGATTTCGAAAAAAAGAAAGTTAGCAGTAATAGGATTAGGATATGTAGGATTACCCATTGCACTGGAGTTTGCGAAAAAGATCTCAGTGATAGGTTTCGACATCAACGCAAAGCGGATCGAAATGATGCGCAATAACATTGATCCGAGCAAGGAAGTTGAAGCAAGCGCGTTCGAAGGATGTGATATTCATTTTACAGATTCACTCGATGAACTCAAAAAAGCAAGCTTCTTCATCGTAGCGGTCCCCACTCCCGTTGATATATATAATGTACCGGATCTCAAGCCGCTTACAGGCGCATCCGAGACAGTTGGGAAGGCACTGAAGAAAGGTGATTATGTAGTGTATGAATCTACTACCTACCCGGGTTGTACCGAAGAGGATTGCCTGCCAATTCTTGAAAAAACATCGGGCCTGAAAATGGGGATCGATTTTAAGATCGGGTATTCACCCGAACGCATTAATCCGGGCGACAAGAAACATACATTAAAGAATGTTGTCAAGGTCGTTTCTGGCTGTGATGAAGAATCACTCGAAGAAATCGCCAGAACATACGAACTGGTAGTTGATGCCGGCGTACACCGGGCGTCATCAATTAAAGTAGCTGAGGCAAGCAAGATCGTTGAAAATACGCAGCGCGACCTGAACATAGCGTTGATGAATGAGCTCTCCCTCATCTTTGACAGGATGGGAGTAAATACTTACGATGTTCTGGAAGCGGCAGGCACCAAATGGAATTTTCTGAAATTCCAGCCAGGTCTTGTTGGCGGTCACTGTATCGGCGTAGATCCTTATTATCTGACACACAAGGCAGCTGCCCTGGGTTATGAATCAAAAGTGATCTCGTCATCACGTTATATCAACGATGATATGGCCAAATACGTTGCGCGAAAGGTGATCACCCATGTGCTCCGCAATTCAAACGAACCGAGAGTGCTGGTGAAAGGCGTAACATTTAAGGAAAATGTGAGCGACATCCGCAATTCAAAGATCATCGATACCGTGAAGGAATTACAGGCTTTTAATATTCACGTTGACGTTGAAGATCCTTATGCTGAATCCGGGGAAGTGATGCATGAATATGGGCTGAACATCGTAAGGAATGGAAATAATCTCTACGATGCCGTGATCATTACCGTTCCCCATGAGCCATACATGAAACTTGACGATGCTTACTTTGCATCTATCACTCAGGAGAATGGACTGGTGGCGGATCTTAAAGGCATTTATAAAAACAAGATCACTCTACGCAAATACTGGAGTTTATAATGAGCAATTTTTCAAAAACCATTGGGATCACCGGCGGAGCCGGGTTCATCGGCTCTCACGTTGTACGGCTGTTTGTAACAAAATATCCAGACTATCGCATTGTAAACCTCGATGCCCTCACCTATGCGGGTAATCTGGAAAACCTGCGCGATGTTGAGAATGCCCCGAACTATGCTTTTGAAAGAACGGACATAACAGAAGAACAGGATATTGAAACAGTTTTCAGTAAGTATGGGTTCGATGCGATCATTCACCTTGCAGCGGAAAGCCATGTCGACCGTTCGATCCTGGATCCGCTGGCGTTTGTGCGCACCAATGTATTAGGAACGGCCATGCTGCTCAACGCATGCAGGAAGTATTGGAAGAATAATCTTCAGGATAAGATATTCTTTCATGTGTCTACCGACGAGGTGTACGGCTCACTGGGTGAAGAGGGATTCTTTACCGAGGAAACGCCCTATGATCCCCGCTCCCCCTACTCCGCTTCAAAAGCTGCTTCAGACCATTTTGTGATGGCCTATCATCATACATACGGACTCCCTGTTAAGATGTCGAACTGCTCAAACAATTACGGATCGCACCATTTCCCTGAAAAGCTGATCCCGCTCATGATCAACAATATCAGGAATAATAAGCCACTGCCCGTATATGGCAAGGGTGAAAATGTTCGCGACTGGTTATGGGTAAACGATCACGCAAGAGCGATTGATGTGATCTTCCATAACGGAAAAGTGGGTGAAAAATATAATGTTGGCGGGTTCAATGAATGGAAGAATATCGACATCGTCAGGTTGCTTTGCAGGATAATGGATAAAAAACTTGGACGACAGCAGGGTGAATCGGAAAAACTCATCAGCTTTGTAACCGACAGGCCTGGTCACGACCTGCGGTATGCTATTGATGCAACAAAGCTGAATAAAGAACTGGGCTGGAAACCATCACTTCAGTTTGAAGAAGGACTTGAAAAAACAGTTGACTGGTACCTGGAAAATGAAGAATGGGTGAAACATGTCACAACCGGCGATTACCAGAAGTATTATAACGAACAATACGCTAAAAGATAATAACCCTATCTACAATGCCCTTTACCGATACAGGATTCCCGGGTTTATTTGTTTTCGAACCAAAGGTGTTTGAAGACAGCCGTGGATTTTTCTACGAATCCTATAACACCCAGACATTCCTGCAGCAGGGTATCAATATTCGCTTTGTGCAGGACAATCAGTCGAAATCATCGTACGGCGTTATAAGAGGGTTGCATTTTCAGAATCCTCCGCATGCGCAGGCCAAGCTTGTAAGGGCCATTGCGGGAAAAATCCTGGATGTTGCTGTTGACATCCGTAACGGCTCCCCCACCTTTGGCAAAGTGTTCGCGATTGAATTGTCGGGAGAAAACAAGAAGCAACTTTTCATTCCGGCAGGATTTGCGCATGGATTTTCTGTACTGAGTGAGGTTGCAGAAGTAATGTATAAGTGCGATAACTACTATCACAAAGAAAGCGAAGGCGGCATTCTTTACAACGATGCAAGTCTGAACATAGATTGGAAAATACCACTGGATAAAGCCATCGTTTCAGAAAAAGATCTCAAGAACGGCACACTGGCTGAACAAACGAGTAAATTCATTTTTGAAGGATAATTTTCCTGATGTCAGCATCAACTATTCTTATTACAGGCGCGAATGGCCAGCTTGGCAATGAATTCAGGGCACTGGAATCAAAGTATCCTGAATACACTTTTGTTTTCCTTTCACGGAACGAGTTATCCATTCTCGACAGTGAAAACGTAAAACAGGTGTTTTCACAATACAAACCAGCCTGGTGCATTAACTGCGCGGCTTATACTGCCGTGGATAAAGCAGAAACCGAAAAAGAGATGGCCATGGCTGTGAATGCTGAGGCCGCAGGCATTCTCGCAACAACCTGCGCCGCGCTTGACGCAAGATTCGTGCATATTTCAACTGATTATGTTTTTGATGGTTCATCGGCCCGGGCATATAGTGAAGACGCTCCTACCGGACCGATTAATACGTACGGCCATTCAAAACTGCTTGGCGAAGTGTTGGCAATGGAAGGAAATCCTTCTTCCATTATCATTCGCACATCGTGGGTATATTCTGTATTTGGAAACAACTTTGTCAAGACCATGATACGGCTCATGAAAGAACGTGAAAGCATCAATGTCGTTCATGACCAGGTAGGATCACCTACATACGCCGCTGATCTTGCCGCGGCAATTATGCACATCATCAAAACCTCCGGATCGTCTGAAGAGAAAGGCATTTTTCATTACAGCAATGAAGGAGAGATAAGCTGGTACGAATTTGCGCTTGCTATAAAAGAGCTGACCGGCAGCAACTGCCAGGTCAATCCCATTCCTTCTTCACAATTCCCGACTCCCGCAAAGCGGCCACAGTATTCTTTACTCGATAAATCGAAGATCAGCTCAACTTTCGGTCTTCAGATTCCGCACTGGAAAAGCAGTCTTGAAGCTTGCATCAGCAAACTTGGATAGGCTGAACGTATTATCTTTAGAAAAAGATAAGTGCGCGAAATTCTTCAAACCATCTTACTGATATTTTTAATTTCCGCAACCTCAAGGTCGCAGCCACATATTTATTCAATACAGCTTGATGATGTGCGTATAACTGTTGATGAACCTGCAAAATCAAAAAGCAGGAACGCAAGAATCATTCTCATTCTCTATGCATTGCCCAATGGCAATACTACTGAACAAACAATGGGAAAGCAGATGGCTGAAAATGACGACTGGCATTTCAACATCCAGCATATCCGCGCTCAAACTGATTTTCTCAGGAGGTCATTGCCAAATGACCGCATCGTTATAGCATACCTTGAAAACAATTACAGAAGCTGGCCGCTCTGGAAGCG
>DASWTK010000189.1:0-2176 GCA_036402175.1 Chitinophagaceae bacterium
AGTCATTTCTTTTCCGTAGGATGTAAGCCAGCTGGCAGCATCTTTAAAACGAACTTCTGCTATGCTTCCTGTAATTAACAATGAATCATAGGAAGGACTAACAAAACCAAACCCTTTTTGTCCGTAGGTTTTTGCCAGTGCGATATAAGCGAGCCGTTCGCCCGCGACTTTTTTATTGGCTGGATGAATATTGGTTTCTTCCCCCGCATCGAGTAAGACAGCCATTCCGGAATTAGGTATCCTGTCAACAGACTTTCTCTGCGCATCACGTAAGAAAGCTGAATTCGATTTCGGATTTCCGGTAATGGGCGGATAATTAAAAGGTGCAATCTGCGCGAAGTAAAAAGGGAAATCGCCCGCTTGCCATAATGTTCGCAATAAACTCACCATAGCCGGGAAAAGCAGTTCATACTGATCCGGCCTGTCATGATTTGATTCGCCCTGGTACCATAACATGCCTCTCATTCCGTATCCGACGATGGGATGTATCATCCCATTATACAAAACTGTTGGTGTGCGATTAGGTGCTCTGATGGTATCTGTTTTTATCGGAACCCTGATCTCCGGAAACTGTTTTAGTGAGGCTTCATCCATCCAGGCTTCGACCGACGAGCCACTATAGCTGACATTGACCAGGCCGATGGGTACATTCAGCATATCGTACAGCAGTTTACCAAAATAATAAGCGGTAGCGCTGAAGTCAGCTACTGTTTCGGAATTTGCATCTTTCCATGATGAGGTCTTGCTTGTGTCCTGAGGCGTGGTTTGCGCTGACCGGGGAACCGTGTAGAGCCGGATGTTGGCATTGCGTGAGTGAATGATCGCTTCATTGGAACCGGCGATCGGCTGACCTCTGAATCCCTTCATAGGCATTTCCATATTCGACTGTCCGGAACACACCCATACTTCGCCGATGAGGATGTTGTCGAGTTTTACCGGATTGCCATCTCCTGAAATTTGCAATTGATAGGGTCCGCCGGCATCTGGCGTGCTGATCTTTAATTTCCATTTTCCTGAACCATCAGACCTAATGGAGTATTTTTTATTATTCCATGATGAAACAATGGAAATTGTTTTACCGGGAGCTGCCCATCCCCATATGGCGACTTCATTATTTCTTTGCAGCACCATGTTGCTGTTGAAAATGGAAGGAAGTTGAAGATTTGCTGAAGTTGTGAGCCAAAAAACATTGGATAAGAGCATTAAAGCAATAGAAATTCTTTTCATATGCAAGCGTATCAGTTGATGAATGTTGAGCCAAAAAGCTGTAATGCCTGTAATTGACAGGCGCGCATAAATTTGAACGAATTACCCAAGATAACCATCCTGTACTATAGCGGGTCATACAGTTTATCCGGATTAAGTTAATTGGTAGTGACTGTGGAAAAAAAGATTAGTGAAATATAGGAGGAAAGTATAAAAAAGTACTATATTTGGTATAAATATATACTATGTCAAAGAAAGTAACAGGGTCAGGCAAGTCAAAGGCAAAGCCTGTTGCTGCCTCCAAAAAAGCGGTTGGAAAGGTAGCGGGGCAATCCCGTGATAGCTACCCCCTCAATGAAGCTGCATTCACTTATGGCAATGCAGCTGTAAAGCGGGAGCCAAAGTTACGTGTAGTTGAAAAGCCATCATTGGCTACTGTCCTGTTCATGGAACCAAATCATCCGGAATTCAAGATGACATCTTTTGAAAAAATAGAAATCATAGAAGAAGGTATTTCCAAAAAGGCTTTGGAAAACCTGAAAGAAAAAGCCTCACTGGATTATGATCAGCTTTCACAGGTCCTGAATGTGGCAAGGGCTACACTCATTAATAAAAAAGGCAATGATAAGTTCAGCAAAGATGTAAGTGATAAAATACTTGGCCTCGCAAGTATCTATTCATACGGGTATGAGGTCTTCGAAGATCGGGATCGTTTCAACAGCTGGGTTTTCCGTCCTAACCAGGCATTGGGTGGCCAGGCTCCTTTTGATCTTCTTCACAATACTTTTGGCCGCGAAGAAGTTAAAAACCTTATCGGCAGAATTGATTACGGCGTTTACTCTTAACCTATGATTGTTTACAGGATTGGCAGAACTAAATGGGCAAAGTTGCTCGATGGGGAAGGAGCGCGGTTATATGGTGGCAGGTGGAATCACATCGGTGTTCCTTGTGTGTACACCTCAGAAAGCCG
>DASWTK010000190.1:0-4504 GCA_036402175.1 Chitinophagaceae bacterium
GAGGTTTGGCACCTCGATGTCGGTTCGTCACATCCTGGGGCTGGAGAAGGTCCCAAGGGTTCGGCTGTTCGCCGATTAAAGTGGCACGTGAACTGGGTTCAGAACGTCGCAAGACAGTTCGGTCCCTATCTGTGATGGGCGCTAGTAAATTGAGAGGACATGACCTTAGTACGAGAGGACCGGGTCGTACGTACCGCTGGTGTATCGGTTGTGCCGCCAGGTGCAATGCCGAGTAGCTATGTACGGACAGGATAAACGCTGAAAGCATCTAAGCGTGAAACCTACCTCAAGATGAGTTTACTTTTAAGGGTCGTCAAAGACTATGACGTCGATAGGCTACAGATGTACAACTGGTAACAGTAAAGTCGAGTAGTACTAATTACCCGTATGCTTTAATTTTTTTTTAATTTGTCTATCTACCCGTTGCCACGGGTTACAACTTACCCAATATGTACATTATTGATCTGGAATAATTCCTTCAGCATCTCCTGACAGGAATCATTATCAGATTTTATATTCTTATGGTGGTTTTGCCGAGGGTGTTCACCTCTTCCCATACCGAACAGAGAAGTTAAGCCCCTCATGGCCGATGGTACTGCACCACAATGCGGGAGAGTAGGTAGCTGCCATATTTATTGAAGCCTCAGAGTAATCTGAGGCTTTTTTTTTGCTCCATGTAACCAAACAACCATAGCAAAACACCATAAGCCCCGCTATGAATAGCAGGGCTTTCTCCAAAACTAACTGCTATAAGATGCAATGCTCCAGAATGGATAGCCGCGGGAACCTATTCACCCTGAAACCACATATCCCTTAAAGCAATTCAAAACTAACAGCTCCGCGAACTCGGAAAAAGAGAAAAACCTCAGTTTTCACCCGTTTTTTTCGGCTGACTTAAGTGTTTTTGTTATTCAATTTCATAAGCCGTTATTTTGAATAAACTATCTCCATATGTCCATATGCTTAGTTGCAGCAACACCAATGGAACTGCAACGTCTTAAGATTCCCAATGGACAATTCGATACCCTCTTTACAGGAGTTGGCAGTGCATCAACCATATACCACCTTACGCAATACCTGCAGAAAAACAAACCAGGAATAATGATCCAGGCAGGAATTGCCGGTTGCTTCGATCTGAACTTATCACTGGGAGAGGCTTTCGTTGTTAGTGACGACAGGTTTGCCGACATGGGCGTTGAGGAAAACAATCAATGGAAAGATATATTCGATATGAACCTTATTGATGAAGACGACCCTCCTTATACAAATGGATGGCTTACCAATTCCCATCGAAGCCTGATCGAAATTGCCCACCTGCCCGTTGTAACAGCTATCAGCATTAATGAGGTTACTACCTCTCCAAACCGCATTACACAGTTTAAACAAAAGTATAATCCAGACATTGAATCAATGGAAGGCGCAGCTTTCCATTATGTCTGCCTTCTCCAGGGTATACCATTTATACAGCTCAGAACCATTTCCAATTTTGTAGGCGAGCGCGATAAGAAAAAATGGAACTTAACTGAGGCACTGGAAAACCTTGCAGGTCAGCTGACCGGATTTATTCACCGCATTTCCTGAAACGCCCAGTCGCCATTCGTACAATATATTGCTTGGTCAACAGCATTAATTTTATTTTCAACAGCAGGTTAATTGAGCGCGATCTTATAACAAATTAATTCGCTGTATGACCAGACTAACAATTGCTGCCGCATTTTTGCTTGCGGTTTCAGCCTTTGCCCATACACATGCGCAAACAAATGCACCTTTTAATTCTCATTCTTATTCCCAATTCCGCGGTAATGAAGCGCATACCGGTTTATATAATGACGCATCGCCATTCTCATCTGTCAAACTGAAGTGGGCATTTAAAACAGGTAGCGCTGTACGCTCCACACCCCTGGTTAATGGCAATAGAATTTATGTTGGCAGTGGTGATCACTATCTCTATTCATTGGATACTTCAGGCACATTGATCTGGAAATTTAAAACCGATGCCGCCGTTCACTCTTCACCGGCAATACATGATAACACGGTCTATTTTGCAAACAGGAAAAACACACTCTACGCGGTCGATGCTGCTTCCGGAAAATTAAAATGGAAAAAACAATCACGCGCTGACCTGCCATATGACTGGGCTTTTGATTATTACATTTCCTCCCCCCTCATTAGCGCGGGGGTCATCTTTACAGGAAGTGGCGATGGTAGCCTTTATGCGATCGATGCTTCAAACGGCTACATACGATGGAAGTTCGCTGCAGGTTCAAGGATCCGGTCAACCCCTGCATTGTCGGGAAATAAAATTTATTTCGGAGACTGCGACGGTAAGATCTATGCTTTAGACAAATCCACCGGGAAACAATTGTGGCGGTTTGCTATTAATGGCGACTCAATGCGCAATGAAAACTTTGGCTTTGATCGCAGAGCCGTAATAGCTTCTCCCGCAATTGCCCAGGATATGGTAATTGTAGGAGGCCGTGATGGATATTTGTACGCACTCGATGCGCAAAGCGGCAAAAAGAAATGGGAGTTCAATTACCAGGTCTCATGGATCATTTCATCCGTGGCCATTAAAGACAGCATAGTGGTTACCGGCACTTCAGATGGAAGATTTATCAATGCGCTCAGGATTTCGGACGGAAAGGAATTGTGGAGGTTTACTGTAAACGCGCCTGTCTGGTCATCGCCTTCCATTGCAGGCGACAAAGTCTTCAATGCCGTAAACGACGGGTTGATCTATTGTCTCGATCTGTATTCAGGTAAAGAAGTCTGGAGGTATATGACCAATGAGCGGTTGTTTTCGTCTCCGGTTCCCTCAAACGGAAACCTGTATGTCGGAAATGATGAAGGATTTTTATTTTGCTTGAAAGGTTCTCCGCAAGCGTCATCAGCAAGAGTTCACAGGGCGATCTACTGGATAAAAGATCCCGCTTTCCAATACCATCGTAATGGAGTAGATGTATACATGAAGGATTATTTTACAGCTGCCGGTTATAAACAATTGGATCAGGCGGGTCTGGCCGGGTTTATGCGTCAAAGGATACAGGATCAGCAAAGCAGCGTAGTGGTTTTTGCTACCAACCTTTTTCCTTCCGAGATCATCGGCGATACTGTTAACTCGAATCTATTGAAGCAGTACCTGAACAAAGGCGGCAAAGTGGTGATCACCGGTATGAACCCGGCAGTTTACCAGATTGATGAGGAAAAGAAAACGTTGAAAGGAATTAATTTCACCTTATCTGAAAAAATCATCGGACTCCGGTATCATCATAATGATACAAGAAGCTTTGGTGGTTATTATCCTTCCAAACCTACCAGCGATGGCTTGTTATGGGGACTGAAGTCTTCCATGGTTACAAGGAATGCACTACCCGTTGATGACGTAAGTACTGTGCTGGCTTTGGATGAAGTTGGGAAAGCGGCCTGCTGGGTAAAAAATTATGGCGGTCCTCCGGGTACAGGCTTAGTGCAAACCTGGTTATTTCCGGGCACCTTAACTTCGTTGCCTGAAATATTACAGGTGGCCGAATTTGGATTGAAATGAGCAATAATAAAAATACAAGGCTGACACTTGGTTTTTCTCCCTGTCCGAATGATACATTCATTTTCGACGCGCTGGTAAATAAGAAGATTGATACAGGCGGACTTGAATTTGAGGTGGTATTGGAGGACGTAGAAACGCTCAATAAATGGGCGTTGGCAGGAAAACTGGATATAAGCAAGGTTAGTTATGGCGTATTGCCATTGATCCTTGACAGGTATGCCTTGCTGAGCGCAGGCGGGGCTTTAGGTAAAGGCGTAGGACCACTGCTGATCGCGAAAAACGACATACCGGATCTGAGTTCGCAAATCTCACACCTGAGTATCGCTATACCTGGCGAACATACTACCGCGCACTTTTTATTTTCCATGGCATTCCCAATGGCGAAAAATAAAAGATTCATGGTTTTTTCCGAGATAGAAAACGCTGTATTGTCAGAAGAAGTTGATTGCGGAGTAATTATACACGAGAACAGATTTACATATCAGCAGAAAGGCCTGGTTAAACTTATGGACCTGGGAGAATTCTGGGAGCAGCAAACTCGTGGACCAATTCCCTTAGGCGGAATTGTGATGAAAAAAATCCTGCCGCCCGATTTGCATTCGAAGGTTGATGTTTTGATCCGGCAAAGCCTCGAATTCGCATTCGGTAACTATCCGGTTTTGTCGGATTACGTTAAAAGCAATTCACAGGAAATGGAGGAGGAGGTCATGAAGAAACACATAGACCTTTATGTAAACAACTACTCATTGGCGTTAGGCGAAGAAGGAAATGCTGCTGTTGATACTTTATTGTCAGTGTATGGGCAGATCAGGAAAATGGATTGAAAAATCAGGCTATTGTTTCCTTAAAGCTGTAGCATATACTTCAAGACATCGTTTCCTGGCAAATTCATGTTCGACGATTGGCTTTGGGTAATGAAATTCCTGAAATTCAGGAACCCATTTTTTTATATATTCAAAC
>DASWTK010000191.1:0-5713 GCA_036402175.1 Chitinophagaceae bacterium
TTCAAAGGTCGCGCGTGAGACCAATATGGGTTCAAGGATCAACTCTATATTACAAACATGCTTCTTCGCGATCAGCAATGTATTGCCAAAAGAAGACGCGATCGAATACATTAAAAAAGGCATCCGCAAATCATATGGCAGGAAGGGTGAAGCAGTTGTGCAGCAGAATTTTGATGCGGTAGATAAAACACTGGAAAACCTTTTTGAGATTGATTACGCGAAACTGAACGTTTCTTCTAAATACGATGAACCAGAAGCGCTGTCAGCTAACGGCAGTTCAGGATTTATTCATGATGTGCTGTTCAGGATCATTGCGGGAGAAGGTGATGAGTTGCCGGTTAGCGCGTTTCCGGTAGATGGCACCTATCCTTCAGCTACTACGAAATATGAAAAAAGAAATATCGCCGATGAGGTCCCTGTATGGGATCCGCCATTGTGTTCTCAGTGCGGAAAATGTTTCTTCGTTTGTCCGCATGCGGCTATCCGTCCAAAAGTTTATAGCAGCGGATTGCTGAAAGACGCGCCGGATTTCTTTAAACATACTTCACCCATCGGTAAAGAATTCCTTAAAGACCAGGAGTCATATACTTTGCAGGTCTCCGTTGAGGATTGTACCGGATGCAACCTTTGTTATGAGGTTTGTCCTGTTGAAAGTAAAACAGAGCCCGGCCATAAGGCAATCAATATGACCGACGTAATGGCATTAAAAGAAACCGAAAAGAAAAACTGGGATTTCTTCCTCTCACTGCCTGACATCGATAGAACACGCGTTAACCGCAACACCGTTAAAGGTTCACAATTGCTTGAGCCGTTGTTTGAATTTTCGGGCGCTTGCAGTGGTTGTGGAGAAACACCATACCTGAAATTGCTGACACAATTATTTGGCGACAGGATGATGGTGGCGAACGCAACAGGATGTTCATCCATTTTCGGCGGCAACCTTCCAACTACGCCCTGGGCAAAGAACAGCGAAGGATGCGGACCAGCCTGGGCTAACTCTCTGTTTGAAGATAATGCCGAATTTGGTCTGGGAATAAAACTTGCGAATGATCAGAAGCGGTTATATGCGCGGAACTTGCTGGAGCAGTTGAAGACTGAAGTTGGAGAAGAGCTGGCAAATTCAATTCTTAATAATCCTGAGAGCAATGAAGCCGAGATCATCCAGAACCGGAAGGATGTAAATGAATTAAAAAGGCGTTTGAGATCATTTGATGGATTAAAGGAAAAGCGCTTATTGGGTGTGGCCGACTTCCTCGAGTACAAATCAATGTGGATCGTTGGCGGCGATGGATGGGCATACGATATTGGGTTCAGTGGATTGGATCATGTGCTGTCAACCGGCGAGAATATCAATATACTGGTACTGGATACTGAGGTATATTCCAACACAGGCGGACAAAAATCAAAATCAACTCCATTAGGCGCCAGCGCCAAGTTTTCGGTGAAAGGAAAAACTACCGGCAAAAAGGATCTGGCGATGCAGGCAATTGCACACGGAACCGCCTTTGTAGCGCAGATCGCAATGGGTGCGAATGATGTGCACGCGTTGAAAACAATACTGGAAGCAGAAGCATATCCCGGCCCGTCAATCATTATTGCTTACAGCCATTGCATAGCACATGGATACGATATGAGCCATGGAATTGAACAACAAAGCCTGGCAGTCAAAACAGGGTACTGGCCCTTATTCAGGTACAATCCTTTGAAAGAAAAAGGTCAGCGGTTTGTGCTGGACAGCAAGGATCCAAGTGTTGCACTGGATGAATTTTTATACCACGAGAACAGGTTTGCGACTATAAAAAATAATTTCCCGGAGAAAGGCGCTGAGTTTCTTGCAATGGCCAATGAAGGAGTGAAGAGAAGGTGGGAAAGAATAGAAGCATTGAAAGGTTTGTAGAATATAGGATCCGGCTTACCGCAGAATCACTGGTCACTTTTACCGTTTCGTGCGTCATGTTTTTTTAATATTCTCATGATCGGCTCCCGTATTGCCGGACTATCAGTTAATGCTTTTCCGAAAAAATGCACTGAATATTCATTTTTCCATTTACCAGCATCCTGTTTCAATACAAAGGCTTTTTTGTTGTATGAAGTGTAGGTATAATAGCTTAATGCGGCAATGCCTGCAAGGATATAATACACTCTGTAGACTTTCAACAACTGTTTTACTAACCCGCTTATGGTATTCCATTGCTGCATAATTAATGCGATAAGCAATGGAAATACTGGCAGCCAGAATCTTGGTTCGAAAAATGGCCAGATCAAAATCACCAGCATGTAAACGAGCAAATAGCTTTTTACCAGCACGTTTATTTTCCCATGCCGTCTTAATAACAGATAAATCACGCCGGCGAAACTGATGATCCCTGTAATGAGGTAGATCGTATTCCGGAAAGCAACTGACCCAATCATATTAAGCCTGGGTGCGGGCGCGTTCACTACAAAAGCCGACCAGTTGATCAGGTGTTGTTTGCCATTTCTGACGATAAAACCAGCGGGATCTTTTTGCAGTCGCGCGAAACTGGAACGGGTTGCTTCCAGGTAACCGGTGATCCCAAACTGATCAAATACAAAAAAAGAAACGATCAGTATAATGACAATAACGATAGCAGCTACTTTATTAGTCGCGATAATTGATCTTAAAATCTTTCGTTGCTGAAGCACGAAACAGATACTAAAAGCAACTATCAGCCCGATACCGATGGTGCGGGTTAACATGGCCGCGCCGGCAAACACAAATGCCCACAGCAGCGGAAGCGGTTTTTTTTGTTTGAAAAACTCATCAAAGAAGTACAGTGCGCCCATTGAAAAGAACAGAAATTGCATTTCAGAAAGGGGAGTAATCACAAATTTCATCGTAGCCCAGCTTAACAGGCATAGGATAAAAAGCCCTATAAAATTTATAGTGTTTCCAAATAATTTTTTAATGAACCACAGGCTTCCCATGAGATAGAGAAAATGAAACAGCCCGATGAAAATTGAATTTGCAATGTGCAGTTTCGACAAAACGAACAGAAACCAGACGTATCCATATGGTAAAAAGTCCTTTGACGCGGGAGCTCCATGAGGCTTGCCATCTTCCAGCCAGGTATTAATATTCAGGTAGCGAACGGTGTCGTTTGTAAGCCTTAATGGCGTGAAACAATTGATTATGTAAACTGCGGTCAGTATTATAGCCACCAGTAAGAATGGATTAAGCTTGAGGGTAGCAAAGGGGCGGTCCGTACTTGGATATGACAATGATTTCAGCTTATTTAGCGTTATATTTAAAGCAGCAAAAGTCCTTTTTTTCTATGAAACCAATCCTGTTGTTTTTTTGTCTCTTTCCAATGCTTCTTGCCGGACAGGATCCTGGTTTATACCGTGGAGAAATTTATTCAATTGCCGAGGCTGAAAAAAAGGCAGCAGGCAGGATCAATAGTGCATCCGCCAGGTCAATGGCTTCTTCCAATTTTGACGTGCATCATTACAGGTGCGAGTGGGAGATCAATCCCGCTTTGTGGTTTATTAAAGGAGTAGTGACGCCATCGTTTACCATGACAAACTCCGGTAATACTATTTCCCTGGATCTTAATGTTGCTTTGATTGTTGATAGTGTAATGTATCATTCAACGCCTATAACATTTGTAAAGGACCCCGGAGATGTACTTACGATCCAGTTCCCGTCAACAATTAATGCCGGTACAAAGGACTCGGTAAGTATTTATTATCATGGAGTGCCGTTATTTACAGGTCTTGGTGCTTTCTATCAGCATATACACGCTGGTGTACCGGTGATCTGGACATTGTCTGAGCCTTATGGAGCAAGATACTGGTGGCCATGCAAGGATGGGCTTACCGACAAGGCGGACTCGATGGATATTTTTATAACCAATCCAATTTCTTTTACGGCTTCATCAATTGGAAAAGTGGTAAGCCGGCAGGAGGTGGATACATTTGCGACTACCCATTTCCGTCACCGTTATCCTATTGCCAGCTACCTGGTAGCGTTGGCTGTAACCAATTATGTAGTGGATGACGATACAATCATTGTGGGTAACAAGTCATACCCCTTCATAAGTTACGCGTATCCTGAAGCTGCATGGTATTTCTTCGGGCAGGAGAATTACGCAAAAGACGCGTTTCGCCTGTTTGTCCGGCTTTTTGGAGAATATCCTTTTGCAAATGAAAAATATGGTCATACGCAATTTGGAAAGGGTGGGGGAATGGAGCATCAGACCAACAGTTTCATGAGCAATACTTCACCAACCTTATCGGCGCATGAGTTAGGCCATCAATGGTTTGGTGATAAAGTAACCTGTGCAAGCTGGAGAGATATCTGGCTGAATGAGGGTTTTGCAACTTATTGCGGAGGCTTGTACAACCGTGAATATTTCGATCCAAGATTTTACAGGCAGTTTTTAGAACAAACCTTGGCTTCAGTTGTGTCGGAGCCTGGTGGTTCTGTTTATGTAAATGATACCACAGATATTCAGCGTATTTTCAGCGCACGCCTGAGTTACAACAAAGGCGCATATGTTGTACATATGCTTCGTTGGGTGTTGGGCGATTCGATGTTCTATAAAGGCGTCAGGCAATATCTGGATGACCCGGCGCTGCGTTATGGATTTGCGCGAACAGCCGATTTGCAGCGCAATCTTGAGCAGGTGAGTGGTAAGCAGTTGACTGCCTTTTTTCAAAAGTGGATCTATGGCGAAGGTTATCCCGATTATCATGCTGACTGGTCACAGAATACTAATAACTGGGTTAAGTTAAAGTTGGGTCAGACAACTTCACATTCATCAGTTGGTTTTTTCGATATGCCGGTTACGCTTGAGTTCCGTTCATCAACGCAAAGCAGAAAAGTTGTTGTTGACCATAAATTCAGCGGACAGCAGTTTGATATCAGCCTGGATTTTAAAGCAGATACTGTTGTGATTGACCCTGAACTGTGGATTCTTTCAAAAATTAAAACTTCTAAAAGATCTGTGGCCGGTAGCTTGCCCGATCAGGTGCAGGTCTCTCCCAATCCATCACCTGTGAACGCGTTGGTCACGCTAAGCAACCCAACAGGCCGGAAATTATTTGTCAGATTACTGAACGCGTCGGGTCAGTTATTATATAAAAAAGAGATCGATACAAACGGGCAGGATGTGGAAACAATAGTGCCTTTGAATAATCTGCCCAGAGGCGTTTATTTGATAGACATCCGGAATGAAAAAAATCTCAAGGTGGTTAAGAGGGTTGTTCATTGATCTCAAATTAAACTGTCATACACGAAGCCATATATCAGATCTTTATTTGCCAGTTGTACAATTATAAATCCATACATATAGTATTTGGATTTCTGGTCAGGTATTTCCCGTTTGCAACTATCATTTTTAAGAACTTGCACGAAACCAGCATCCTCAGCAATAAGCCGCGGATTGCTGTCATTGTGTAATTATCATGAATTATCAGATCATTCAACCGCCACCGGTTTTAAAAGAACATGTGCGTTATTTCTGGACACTCGAGGATGACCGGCCCAGTGCTGAAACGGTTTTCCAAACGCTGGTGGATGATTCATCCGGTATTATACTTCAGCACAACGAAGGTGAAAGTGCCTTCGCGCATGAAGGCGGAAAAAAGTTAATGACGGGTTTTGTTTATGGTCAGAGCACACGGCCAACCATTACATTTTCAAAAAGTAAATTTCAGCTGACCGGCGTACATTTTCATCCGCATGCGTTAA
>DASWTK010000192.1:0-18924 GCA_036402175.1 Chitinophagaceae bacterium
GTATCAATGAACGTAAGCCTTGACGGGTTCATGGCTGGCGTTAATGGCGGATTGGAATGGCATTTTAAATACTGGAATAATGAGATGGCACAGGCTGCAGCGGAAAAGTTGAGTGAGGCAGATACTATTCTTCTTGGCCGCGTAACTTATCTCGCTATGGCGAAGTATTGGCCGGCTCAGGCTATCAATGTCTGGGGTGACCGTGAAGCCATTTTGTACGCGGATATGATGAACAATCACAAAAAGATTGTCTTTACCGGCACTTTGATAAACCCTGAGTGGAACAATACCCGGCTGGTAAAACGTAATATTAAAAGTGAAATTGAGCGATTAAAACAACAGGATGGCAAAAATCTGATACTATACGGCAGTGGCGGAATTGTTACAGCGCTTAACCAGCTTGACCTTGTTGATGAATATCAGATCTGGATTCATCCGGTTGTTTTAGGCAAAGGTAAACCCCTTTTTAAGGGACTGAAAAAAAAATTTAATATGTTGCCGCTAAGCATGCGGCAATTCAGTTCTGGTGTGGTTTTGATTTGTTATGCGGTGAAAAAAAATCCCGCGGAAAAATCAGAACTCAAAGTTCATCTTTCTTTCACCTCTATGATGGATTCAAGGTTTCCGTCTGTTTTCACTTTAGGATTTTTAGGATCCGACAGCCAGATCCCGTCCACAGCGAACTTGTAAGTGTATTCGCCTGCTTTTAGTGGAACGGTAACCAACCATGCTCCGTTTTCCCAACGCATGGGAGTCCTGATATCATTCCATTGATTAAAGTCACCAACCAGTTGAACGCTTCGCGCATTTGCATATTCTGCCAGGCGGAAAGTTGTTGGTATACCCGTTGTTGTATCAGGTTTGCCATTGAGCCGGTTAGCCGCGGCTATCAAATAAGCGCGGGAAGTATCTTTCCGGTAAGCCTGTTCAAATGCCGCAGCAGCCTGCGCCCGTTTGCCCAGCCGTAAGTATGCTCTGCCCATACCCTCGTATGCACGGGTGGAATTCGGGTACGCTTTCAGATTCATTTCATACAACGAGATGGCCTGATCGAATTGCTGCAATTGAATCAGGCGGTTGCCGATACTGTTCATCTGACCTTCTCTTATCAGGCTGGTATCATGGTGTGTAGTGTTTTTTTGCAGGTATGGCTGAACTGCTTCCGAAAATGGCAAGCTGACAGCCCGTCTCAATAATTGAAAAGAAGCATCTTTATATCCGGCGTAACTAAGCCATTTCAGTTCAGGTTGATCTGCCTTTATGAACAAGGCAATCAGTTCACTGGCTATTGACATTCCATTAAGGCTGTTGGCAAAAAAAACCAGTCCCTCCTTTTTCGCAGGGTAACCTAACACAAACGCTTTGAAAGTTCCATTATCTCCCCATTGCCAGAACGAAACGCCTTCATTGGAAGTAGCATAACCTAATCCCAGTCCCCAGCCAAGACTGGACTCATAATCCTTGAACCTGCTGTTGGCCTGCGGCACGAACATCACCTGCCAGGTGTTTTTCTTTAATCCTTTTCCATTCAGCAACGCGGCCAGGAATATCGCATAATCGTTGGCGGTAGTCTGAAGTGAATGCGCGGTATTGGCTTCTTTTGGAAAAAATTTAGGCGATGATTTACCAAAGTCCATATGCGGATGGGCGTAATTGGTATCGAATTTTACTTTCCATAAGTAGCTGGAGTTGGTCATACCCAGGGGAACGAACACATTTTGCTGCATCCATTCTTCAATACCCTGACCTGTTATTTTTTCTACCACTTTAGATAACAGAACGAACCCTTCTCCTGAATAAGAATAACGTTCACCCGGATTGAAGATGAAATTCAGTTGTGGGCCATTCCTCCAGTTTGGAAGTCCCGATGTATGGCTTAAAACCTGCCTGGCTGTTATCGATCTGTACCTGGCGTCGTGCTTAAGATCCTCATAATCCAGATACCGGAACAAAGGTGTATCCAGGTTCAGTTTACCTGTTTCCACCAGTTTCATCACTCCATAGGCAAAGGTTGATTTGCTAAGCGAAGCCGCTGCGAACACTGTTGATTCATTCACCGGTTCTTTTGTTTCCGAACTGCGAACACCAAGATGATAGGTCTCGTGTACCTTTCCATTTTTAATGTATGCCAGTGATAATCCCGGAATATTTGCTGCTGACATAAGTTCCGTGATCTGCGTTTTCCGATCCTGGGCATAAATGCAACAAGGGAAAAGCAGGAAAAATAATACTAGCTTATTCATGGTTTGACAAAAAAAGTTAACTTATCAGAAGTTTGAAATTGCTGCTACTGCTTTGCTGCCCGGCTTATCTTGAAACTAAAGTATTTCGTGCCCGAAATGGTACCGTTCGCGTAAAAGTAATTCTAACAGCACGACTTATTTATTCAATTTCGGTTAAAATTCAGAAATGACCCAGCCCGAACAATTAAGCAAACCAGAACGCCTGCATTGGTCGCCCGGCACAGGAACCGATGTATGGCGAATGCTGTGTGCTGCGAAAGACGGCAATATAAACCAGATCCGCACGCTGGTCGAAAAGGATGCTTCGATTATACATTCAAGCTATGATTACAGAACGCCCCTATCGTTTGCAGTTTGTGAAAACCACCTGGAGGTAGCCCGCTATCTTATTGAAAAGGGGGCTAACCCCATTGAGTCGGGCACGCCGGATACTCTTTTACAAATCGCAGTCGACCGGGGATATGAGGAAATGGCGCGGTTAATAGAAAAAGCGGTTTCATCGAATGGAACTCCCGGCGGATCTGAAATTGCACAAGCTATCCGGGATCGCGATCTGAAGAAGGTGCAATCTTTATTGGATGCATCTCCCGCACTTGTACACGCCAATGACGAACGATCCAATCAGCCTATTCATTGGGCGGTAATGAGCAGGCAGCCAGCCATGATCAGCGAATTACTGGCCAGGGGTGCAAACATCAACGCGGAACGAAAGGACGGGGCCAGGCCCATTCATCTTACAAATGGTGACTATTATTTTCGAGGCTGGCGCGACGTGCCGAAAGACATCACTGAATCTCCTGATGATATCTACCGCCTGCTCGAAAACAAGGGCGCCGACATTGACCTGAGCATGGCAGCGGTCAAGGGAAATACAAAAAGAGTAAAACAATTATTACAACACGATCCTTCGCTTGCAAACCGTAACCCTGATTATGTAACGTATTATTCAGGCTCCGGTTCTCCATTGAAAAATGCTGCGGCCGGAGGTCATATTGAAATTGTGAAGCTGTTGCTGGAATCGGGCGCCGACCCAAACCTGCGGGAAGAAGGCATTGCTCCAAAAGGCCATGCATTGTATGCTGCTGTCTCAAACGGACATTTCGAAATAGCGAAACTTTTACTCGAACATGGGGCCTATCCAAATCCCCCGGTTGAAAGTTCAGCCGACGCGCTCAGCATTGCTTTGTTGAGAAAGAATGCGGCAATGGTAGAACTGCTTTGTTCATATGGCGCCGCGCGATCCGTTGAGATAATGGCTTATTATGGCGACCTGCAGACCGCTGCTGCAGTGTTTAATGCCAATCCATCAAAAGCAAATGACCCCGTTGCATTAGAGAATGCCGCAAGTCAGGGACATACATCTTTTGTAAAACTTATGCTCCGTTATCAGCCCGACCTCGCCAAACGTATCGCGGTTGGTGTGGACAGTCAGGGTACAGCCGATCCCATTCAATCGGAAGAACTGACAGAATTCCTGTTTCAGCATGGAATGGATCCAAACTTCAGGAACTGGCTGGGCATTACTCCGCTTCACCGTTTTGCACAAAGAGACGATGTAGCGAACGCCCTCATCTTCATAAAACATGGAGCAGATGTAAATGCGATAGATGAACAATTTCTTTCAACACCGCTGGGTTATGCCGCCAAATATGGCAAGACGCGCATGGTGGAATTTCTGCTCAATAACAACGCCGATCCATCATTACCTGAAAACCCAACATGGGCCCAACCACTCTCCTGGGCCCAACGACGCGGCCATGAAACAATAGTGCAGTTACTAAATAACCACGCAACATAACACCACAAAACTTGACCGCACTCAATATCCAATCTGTGCAATCCAATAATCCCACCTAAATCCGTGATCCCACCCAACTATCTCTTAATATCATAATTATCCTCCTTATCTTCAATCCGATCACCATCAATCAATCCATCCCCATCTCACCCTTATCTTTTTAATCCGATATCAATCCAATCAATAACCTGCTCTGGATACCCTCGGGGCCAATCATCATCCTTAAATATTTTATACATAAATCAACCAAACAATGAAAAGTTTATCAATGTTCTTCGCGGTATCATTCTGTGCTGCAGCTTTCCTGATGCCGGCCTGTGATACCAATGCGCCTTCAATTGAATCCGCGGCTACCGAAGAAGCGAATCAGAATGCCAGCGTGGAAAAAAATATGAACCACTACAAACAAGCCTGGAATGATATCATCAATAACAGGAAGCTCGAAGCGTTCAACGACAAGAATTTTACCACCGACGTAGTAGTGCATACCGCAACCGGTGATATCAAAGGAATTGACAGCGTACAGGCATATTACGCCAATTTCATTACCGGTTTCACCGATGGAAAACTAATTGTGAATGATATGTTCGGGCAAGGCGACAAACTTGTAAAATACTGGACATTTAAAGGAACACATAATGGTGTTTTCTTCGGCATTCCGGCAACAAACAAAACCGTAAGCATCAGCGGCACTACCCTTGTGCTCTTTAAAGACGGGAAAATTGCGGAAGAGAGGGATTTCTTCGATAACCTTGAATTATCGCAGCAACTTGGCCTGATACCTCGTCAATAATCAGTAACCAGCCATGGGGCATGTGTTCCATGGCTGGTTTAATAACGTGTGATCAGTGCGATGTGCCGGTAATTATCCAGCCCCCCATTATCAAAAAAATAAACCGACCCCTTTTTTTCCAGTACGGCCTGGATAATTTCATCTACCGCGTCGGGTATCCCTTTATGTGGCATCCTTGGAGCATTCAGATATAGATGCGTTTTGTCGGCAGCCACATAAGCCGGTACGCTAAAATCTTTTTCTACAAGCAATTTTAGTCCTCTTCCTTCCTGTGTGGCAGTCCATACGTGTTCAATACCCGAAACTCCCCGTTGTTTGCCGATCTTATCCTCAAATTCTTTTAAAGCAAATTCGGCTTCGTTCTCAAAATGGATCTTCATTGTATCCCAGGCCAGCAGCGATAATTGCTTTGGATTATCATAATTATGGTTACCACCAATCTTAGCGATTATATTCTTCGTGTGCCGGCTCACATCATAAAATAAAGTAAGCTTACTGTCAACACCAACCAGGATAAGAGGAGTGTCGTTTGTTATGTACTTATTCAAAATCTTATCCATTTTCCTGAAGAAAGCCGTAATACGGATTTTTTGCATGTCAGATTTGTCCCTCTCAAACATCTTGACGTGGGCATGGCCGGCATAAGATGAACTTCTTTCCGGGCTCGAATAGGCGTATTCGTCAATGTATTCCATTGGGAAATGGTCATCTTTCAGTTCGGTCAACCTTTCCCATTTTCCTTCAAAAAGACGGTTTATTTTTTCCGTCACAAACAGTACGTAATAAGGCTGGGCATAACAGTGTTTATAAATAAGGTCGCGCAATAGAAAGTTGTCGCCCACAATTACTTTTTCCTGCACAGGGAATGGAAAAGGCACTACCAGCTGTGTATTACCCGAAACATAAAATCCCAACCCTTCAGGATTGTGGTTAAAATCAATTCCATTGTAGAGTTCGTCGAGGGTGTTCAGGAATGGCGCGGCTTCTTCGGGTGTGAACTTATGCGCAATCTGCAACCGCGCTTTTTCAAAGGTCCTCTTTACTTCCAGGCGGTCGGTTCTTCTCTCCGGAGATAACCGGTGAACCGGAACAATTATGGAAATACAGGTGCTGCCGTTTTGCTGCTGCAGTAATTCCAAATCCTCTTCCAGCGGTTTATCAATGATCATTTTAAATAATTTATTGATTGCTAATAGGGCTAAAGGTAATGGGGTGTTCAGGTTAAAAAGAATGACAGCCCTCAAAGAGAATAGTGACGGTGGTCAATGAATCATCCTGCCCACTGATGGCTATCATAATAAATCAGCCCTTTCCCGGATAAATTGCCGCTTAATAAAACAATGGTTTATGGACAGAATATTTGAAGGCAAGGTGGCCATCGTAACCGGTGGCAGCTTCGGCATAGGCCGGGCTACAGCAGTAGCTTTTGCAAAGCGTGGAGCAAGGGTAGTAATAGCTGACTGGCTGGAAGATAAAGAAGGCGAGACCCTGAAACAAATCAAAAACGCTGGCAGTGAGGGATTATTCGTGCAGTGTGATGTTTCAAAAATAAAGGAGGTCAGCGCGATGGTGGAAAAGACGATCGCGACATATGGCCGGCTTGATTTTGCGTTTAATAACGCGGGGATTGAAGGAAGTTCAGCTAAAACACATGAGTGCACCGAAGAAAACTGGGATAAAACGATAGGCATAAACCTGAAAGGGGTATGGCTTTGTATGAAAATGGAAATCCCGCACATTCTTAACCAGGGAAAAGGCGCCATTGTGAATTGCGCATCTGTAGCTGGACTTGATGGATTTGTTGGACTTCCCTCTTATGTTGCCTCCAAGCATGGGATTGTTGGACTGACAAAAACCGCGGCGCTTGAATATGCCCGGTTGGGCATAAGGGTGAACGCGGTTTGCCCGGGCGTAATTCATACGGCAATGGTTGACCGAATAACCGGGGAAGACAAGGAAGCCGAAAAACAATTTATAGGCCTGGAACCTATTGGAAGAATGGGTACACCGGAAGAAGTAGGTGAAGCGGTGGTTTGGTTATGTTCTGACGCTGCTTCATTCGTTACAGGGATAGCGATGCCGGTGGATGGCGCCTTTTCTGCGCAATGAGTCGCCAGACATCATTTTATTATGCCTTTGTTCGTTAATAGTAAAAGGTTTTTGCTTGTTATTATTACATATTTGCACTACAAAACCAAATCATGAAAAGCAAAATCAGCAGTTTACTATTGATGATCGTTATTCTTAGTATTTTTTCAACAACTTCAACAGCCCAGCAAATACAAATTGCAGAAAAGATCCTGACGCAAAAGTATGATCTGGTCCCAAAACATTCGAAGGATACACAGTATTATGAGATGGAGTCCAGGCTCCAGAAACACGCTTTGGATGGAGTAATACAATCCGTGGACGTTTACAGATTGCAGTTACGTTGCGTGCCTTCGCGCGATCCCGCTAAAAAAGACGAATTTACCTGTCTGAAGTTTACTGTTCAGGTGAATAACGCTCAACCCGTATTAATTCCATCGCTTGTCAACTGGAAATACTATTTTTCAATTACCGCTTCTGACGAAGACAATAAAGGACAGTTATTTGGCATCGATCACAGCAAATTTGAGAAACTGATCGACCATACAGGCAAGCCCCTGGCGCTTGAGAATACATACCATGTTTACAATGCGTTCATAGATTTTCATACTATGAGTGTTTTTTCTGAAAGAACTGCCAGGGACAGCGGTATACAGGAACTGAAATTCATTGGCGACAAAATAGTGCACAACGCTTCCTATTCACAGCCTCAGGTTAACCTTGGACGTGAGATCGCGGAAGGCTCATATTTTAAAAATGGTGAGATCACACTTTTCTTCAAAGGGCTTGGCGTTGTAAACAGAAGAACCTGTGCAATTATAGAATACGACTCGGGCAAAAGTTCTTTTTTCATGCTGATGAAGCCAATGCGTAATATGGAAGTTCCAACAAAAGGAAGTTCGCATTACTGGGGCGATATTTATAAAGATCTCCGCTCGGGCTGGATCCAGCGGGCAATATTGAATGAAGTTGTGATCAGTGAAACCCGCGTGCCGGCCGCGAATACCAAAATGAATAATGTGATAGAGCGGCAGATCAGTATTCAGAATATCAGAAAGCCCGGACTATAATTTTCAGGCATGATCAAAACTGGTGGAGGTATTGACAATGGTTCAATCTCCACCACTTTTACTTCCCGACAGCCTTTTCCTGATCATTGTAATCTGTCCTCTGTGATTGGCTTCGTGCTCGCACACATGAAACCATTTGCAGTAGTTATTCGTTGGCTTGCCGCCGAAAAATGCCGGATCCACTTCAGCAAACCATTTGTCGTCCCTCCTCTTGAATTCAGCCAGCGTTTTCTCACGTACATCTTTTAATGCAGTCAGATAATAATCCAGGTTATTACCTTTGATCTGTTTCTGCGCCTCCTCGCCTAAAGACATCGCAACACCCCATTTCTTTTTGTTCTCTTCACTGAATCCTTTAATGCCATTAAAGGTCATATCCTGGTAAACAACATCCGTAGCTGCAAGGTGCAATAGCAATGCGCCTATGCTGTTTGATTTATCGTCTAATTGGAAATCCAGTTGTTCCTGCGTCAGGTTACGGGTAGCCCTTATTACACTCTCCCGTATCCAGGCCATCATTGAAACCATTATCCCGATATGCGGAGTGTATCCTTTAACAGGACCGATGATATTTATTTCGTCATCGGCATAAGGACTTCCAAAACTTTGTTGCGGCAGTAATCCGAACGCACCTGCGCCTACAGCCGTTATGACAGATGATTGCAGGAATTTGCGGCGGTGGATCAAAGAATGCTGGTCCATAAGCTAGTTTTTTGGTGTGAAGATTAGAGTAGTGAAAGTGTGGCTTTTGATACCTTGACAAAATTAAACACCTCTGAGCATGAACCAGTTTTTATTTCCAAATAATAGATCGGTTTCGATCACTTTAAAGCCGAACTTTTCGTAAAGTGGTATATTCTGCTCCCTGTCGGTTTCCAGATAAGCAGCCTGGCCGGTAGTATCCAGGTAACTGCAAAAATGAGTCAGTAAACTTTTGCCAATACCGGTACCCTGTAAAGATGTTTCAACAGCTAATGGCCCCAGGTGAATATGAGGGCCACTGAAGTCGTGCGTAGCCCAGTTCATCCGCCATCTCAAAATGGAACTGGCGTATGACCCATAAGCGGCAATCAGATCCGGCATTGACTTTTTGAGCTCCGCAACCGGTAACTGACAGGTCTTCGATGTCTTATAGGTCATTGTCCCAACGATCCTGTCATTCAGCCTGGCTACTATGGTTGTGTTGTTCACGTTGGAAAGCCCTCTTAGAAACATTTTCCTTTGCATGTCAATTATTCCTGGCTCCACCGATTTGAAAATCGCCAGGTGGTTGGGGTTGGTAGACATAGAATTGGCCAGCAAAGTTGCGGTAGCGTCAATTTCATCCTCTTTGATTCGTGAAATAATTAATTCTGAATGAGAAGACATCTGATTTAATTTCTATTTCAAAATAAATCGCTTCGCCGGCGAATAATCCGTTGGGATCAGCACCCGGTCCTCAATACTGTCTACAAAAACTCCAAATTGCGCGGCAGTTGCTTTTTTGATATCCTGCCATTCCTTGTCGGCCATGAACTTTTTCCACTGATCCCTCATCTCATCTTCATTTTTCCACTCAAGCATATAAATGAACTCTGTTAAATCGTTTGATTTTGATTCCCACATACCTATGATCCTGAAATCATATTTTTTCATGATCCGCTGAGCATGATCACGGAACCGGTTATGAAACGGACCAGCATTACCCTTGTGTACTTTATATATCCTTAGTTGTTGTACAGGAACATTCCCGCTTTTTTCATTCCATGCAATCAGACCGACAGATAAAATCATTACAATCACCAGATGCAACGGTTTAATTCGGATGCACATACGAAGCAAATTTTTAACGAAGTTAAGAAGTAGTTTTTTTAAGGACCGATTCCGGGGATCGTTTCCGAATGCATAGGGTCCGTTTTTTTTGACCATTTTAATTAGTTTAGCAGTGCCCGAAAGTTCGGGTGGTAACCATGTTTTGGTATAAATTGAGATGATTAATTAAATTTCCCTCGATGTTGAAAAGAATAATTGTCGTCATAACTGTATTGCTATTGCTGAAAGGCGTTGTATCGGCTCAGAACACCTCCATTGCCATTATTAATGCGAAAGTATACCCCTCTCCCACCGCAAAACCCATTTCAAACGCCACCATTCTCATCAGCGACGGAAAGATCAAAGCTGTTGGAGCAAAGAACGCTGTAAAGATCCCGGCTTCCTATGAAGTAATGGATATGAAAGGAAAAGTGATTACGGCAGGATTCTGGAACTGCCATGTACATTTTATCGAACCTCACTGGACCGATGCGGGAAGATTGCCGGCTGATACTGCAGAGAAATACCTGAAGGCAATGCTTTCATCTCATGGTTTTGCGTATGCCTTCGATCTGGCAGCGCTGAATTTCTCAAATCTGAAAAATCTGCGCGGCAGGATCAACGATGGTGAAATAACAGGCCCCACCATACTGGCGGTTGGTGTTCCTTTTACTTCTGCCAGTCCGTATTATATACGACCGGCTGTGCTGCCAGAATTGAAAAACGCGCAACAGGTCAGCACACACCTGGAACAGCAACTGGAGGAAGGTGTCAATGGTATCAAGATCTGGACGGCATCTCCTGTAGGGGGCCGCATTGACTATATGCCCGACAGCCTTATTAAAGTAGCCGCGGCTTTCACGTCGAGGAATAAAATCCCGTTGTTTTCGCATCCAACCAACATAGCCGGTGCAATCAGGGCCGTAAAAAATGGCGTAACGGTGCTTACGCACACATCGCCTGATGACAGGCACGACTGGGATCCATTACTGGTAAAGGAATTGGTGAAAGCCAATGTTGCGCTTATTCCTACATTGAAGCTTTGTACCTGGGACATATCAAAAGAAGAAAGGGAAACAAGCAACGACCTGCTGCTCAAAACTGCGGTCACTCAGTTAAGTTCCTTTCATAAGGCGGGTGGTGTGGTACTGTTTGGAACCGATGTGGGCTACATGACTGATTATAATCCACTGGATGAATTTGTGTACATGGGAAGATCGGGTATGTCGTTTAGTAAGATACTGGCTTCACTGACTGTCAACCCCGCAAAAAAATTCGGCTACGAAAAGAAAACAGGTAAGATTGAAGTCGGCCTGGACGCAGACCTGGTGATTCTGAATAGCGACCCTGCGGTTGATGTAAGGAATTTTACAGATGTTCATTATACGATCAGAAAAGGCATAGTTATTTATGAAGGAAAAAAATAAAGTGAGTTGCATTTTAATTATCTTAATAGGCAATTGATGTGGCTGGCGGGTTTTTAGTGTGAATGAACCGGATAACCAAATTGATTGCTTACATTATGCTGCTGATACAATTGACAGGATTATCGGGTTCCGGCAAATCAACCATTGCGGCAGCGGTGAAAGAGCTATTGCGGCAGCACAACTTCCCTGTTGAAATCATTGACGGAGATATTTACCGGAAAAAGCTCTGCCCCGACCTGGGTTTTAGCAAAGAAGACCGACACGAAAATATAAGAAGGCTTGGATTTGTAGGAAACCTGCTTGCTTCAAATAAAATTATCACCATCCTGGCGGCTATCAATCCCTATGAAAACATCAGGAAAGAATTAAAAGGTTATGGCGCCCATGTAAAAACGGTTTGGATCAATTGCGATCTGGAGACACTCTTAAAAAGGGATACCAAACAGCTGTATAAAAAAGCGATGCTGCCGGATTCACATCCGGAAAAGATCAGCAACCTGACTGGCGTAAATGATCCTTATGAAATTCCGGAAAACCCCGACCTGGTAATAAATTCTGATGTTGAAACTGAACAACAAAGCGCGGCTAAGCTTTACAATTTTATTATAGGGCATCTGAATATTTAAGACATCACCTTGATTTATCAGCAGTGGGTTAAAGTTTATTTCTAGCATTTTTTGATCCTTCAAAACCGTTTTCATGAACCGCCTGTTCCCTTTGCCTATTTATACTTTTCTGAAGATCGTATACAAAAACGGTGGGGTTGCAACTAAAGGCATTCTGAATGTACCAAGCTGGCTTCTTAAAACAATCCTTTTCGAACCTTTGCGATGGATAGAACTGGTGAGTCAGACCAAAAAGATCAATCAGCATTCTATAAAAAAGGATCCGATCTTTATTCTTGGTTTTTACCGAAGCGGCACTACATTCCTGCATCAGCTTTTTACTCAGGATGACCGCCTGGGATATCATTCCGTTTTTCAGATGGTCTTCCCCGAGATCATGTTAACCAGTGAAAAAATACTTTCACCCGTACTGGAGTTCATTTGCCGTGTTTTTAACCTGCAGGATCCTGTTCACCGGACACGCCTGTCGTTCAGGTTTCCCGGAGAAGAAGACGGCATGATGACTACAGCGGTTAATCCCAGGGGCGCTCAATGGGGCTTCTTTTTTCCGAAGAAAATGAATGACTATTTCAGGAAATATGTTTTGTTCGAAGGAATAACAGAGCATGAAAAAGAAGCATGGAAGCGTGACTTTGTATTTCTGCTCAAAAAAATATCACTGGCCAGTAAGAACAGGCAACTCGTGCTTAAAAGCCCGCCTAACACGGCCAGGATAAAAATGTTGCTGTCGCTTTTCCCCAATGCCAGGTTTGTCCTTATTCATCGCAACCCTTATGAAGTGTACGCTTCAAATAAAAGGTTCTGGAAAGTAACGCGCGACATTTATGCAATAGGTGGAAACAAATCGGTAGACACCAACTCGGTTATCCTCGATACTTATGCAAAAACAATGGATCGTTACCTGACCGAAAAGGACCTGATACCTCAGGGGCAGTTGGTGGAAATTTCCTATCATGACCTTATTAGCAACCCGGTTGAAAGCATGAGAAAGGCGTATGAGACGCTTCAGCTTGACGACTTCAATCATTGTGAAAATAAAGTCAGAACATTCGCGGAGGCTCAAAAAAAGTTCAAAGTGCTGACGCATGAATTACCACCGGAAGAAAGAAAAATGGCATCCGAAAAACTGGAACCGATTCTCAGGCACTGGAATTACGCGCTACAGGAAGGCAGGGCATAATTGGTTAGTATGAATTGCCCAACAGTTTACTAAGAATTGCAAAGACGTTCGGGTTTCCTGATTTTAAGGTTAATATCAAATTGTGAATGACAATTGCGTATATTTAAATAAGCGTAAAGTTTGCGGCAACACTCACTGGTTCACCCTCAAAAACAAAATAACATCGGAACACAACGTCCAAAGAACCCCGACAAAGGGCGACCGGATTACTACATTACACCCACGCGCGACTTCACTCAGTACACGAAGGACAGCGAAGAAAAATATTGGAATAAGGACACCCGGTTCGATTGGTCACAAAGCGTTCAGAATAACCTGAAGGAGCACCTGGAAAATCTTGACCAGGCGGATTTTTCGAAGATTCTTTTCATGGTTGTACCCATGATCCGGGAGAACATAGAACGAAAAATTCAAAAGATCCGGCAATCCCGTCTCCCGCTCGAAGAAGACGCGTTAAAAGACATCGCTGAATGTGTTCCGTTTGATAAAGAGACCATTCACCAGGCTTTGTTAATTCAGTCTCCGCTGAAGGAACTTCAGGCGTCTGTCTCCAAAGCAAACGACCAGATAGAAATACTTCAGAGCGAGCTGCTGGATCTCCGTGAGCAGCAACGCCTCGGGTTTTTCAGGGAAGGGATAAAAGTCAAGCAGCTGGAAACTGATCTGGAACGGCAGCAACAGGATGCGGAGTTGGCAAGGCTTACCCATCGGATAGGAGAGCTGCAAGCGGAATGCAAACAACTGAAGGAACAAAGTGACATTGAATCAAACCGGCTGGAAACAAAAGTTCGTACCGAGCTTCTTTCTATTGAGAAACAGGTGTTGATTGACCTGGAACAAACGCGTGCGATGCTTGAACAGGCATTGCAGTCTGATGTGGGCCTGAATGACCCGGCAGATCTGGCGAGGGTAAAGGATTTGATACTGAAACGCCAGCTTCGCGGACTCAAGGATATCGCAAACCACGCGCTGGTTGTGGAGCAGAGCGCAATTGCCCCCCTGACTATGGGGATCATTCATTACAAACGTTACCGTGAGATACAGGAAGCAATGACCACATTCATTGGTGATGAGGCAAAGCATTCCGCCACTTTCCGGCGTTTCCTGGTAGAAAAGCTGGAAGCAAAGGAATATATCTCTGCCAAACTCATAAAGGGTACAAGTCGTTATATGTGGCTCGCCAGGTTTATGCCAGGCGCGGGCCTTTTTCTGGCAGTGATCGTTGAAGCAATCGGAGCGGCTTACCTTGAATTTTTTGCCAATAAAAAATACATGCCCGATATTTTGTTCTGCAATATTTGTCAAACCATTTCTGAACAGGATGAAAAAAGGCATATGGATTTGTGTGTGGCAATGTATAATGAGCTTTTTCGCAAAGGTCACCGGTGGGAACGTCTCAGGAACAAAGTTGCGCTGACCGTTTTGATGAAATCAATTTATGGTGATAAGACTGAAGACCACCACCTCATTCAGGCATTCCGCGCATTTGGCGTTGAATCCGAAATTCTGTACCAGCACATCACGGGCAGGTTGAGTCAGCAGTTAGCCAGGATCAGCATGTATGTTGAACCGGCGCGGCTTCTTGAAATCATTGGTCGAAAATGATATGATCAGTTTGTTGAAAAAATCCAGGCAGTCGTGAAAGGAGTAAGTTCAGCCCTATACCCTTTCAAAAGCCACTTTGAGATCATCGGTGGTCATCGGTATCATTATGTAGATGAGGGTAAAGGTGAACCTGTAGTTATGCTGCACGGAAATCCAACCTGGTCTTTTTATTACAGGGAACTGATCCGGAAACTATCTCCGCATTTTCATTGCCTGGCGCCGGACCATATTGGTTGTGGGTATTCAGATAAACCCGATGACGCATCGTACAACTATACACTTGAACAACGCGTGAATGATCTTTGCGAATTTCTGGAAAAAAAGAAAATCAACAGGAACATCCATTTGATTGTGCATGACTGGGGAGGCATTATCGGTATGGGATATGCGCACCGGCATCCGGAATCAATTAAAAAGATCGTGATCATGAATACCGCTGCTTTTCATTTGCCCCAAAGCAAGCGGTTCCCGATCGCACTTCGTTTTACCCGTACCTGGGCAGGCGCATTTGTGGTGCGCGCATTCAACGCGTTCAGCGGACTGGCAACCATAGAAGGAGTAAAACGAGTGAGGCTTTCCAAATCGATCCGCGAAGGACTGACAGCACCCTACGATTCCTGGAAGAATCGCATCGCAACGCTGCGTTTTGTACAGGACATTCCGCTCAAACCACGTGACCCGGGGTTCAGTTTGGTTTCTGAAATTCAGGAACACCTCAGCCAATTTCGCAACACTCCAGCGCTCATAGCCTGGGGAATGAAAGACCGGGTGTTCGACTCGCATTTCCTGGAAACATGGATGAAGTATCTGCCCGAAGCGTCAGTTCACCGGTTTGAGGACTCGGGACATTATATACTGGAAGATCAGCAGGAATCGATCGGTGAATTAGTGCTTGATTTTTTTAAAGCATCAGATGAAACCCTATAACATTGCTTCTGCGCTTATTGAAATGGCTGAATCCCGGCCAGAAGCACTTGCTATTGCCTTTCCAAAAAAGAACAGCATCGACAAAAATGGGATTACCCGATATCATACGATCACATTCAAAGAGCTGGCTTTTGAAACCGCGTGCGTTGCACGCGGACTTCTTAATGCCGGATTCAAACGTGGCCACCGGGTTGTAATGATGGTACCTCCGGGCTTCGACTTCTTTGTTCTTGGATTTTCTATGCTTCAAACAGGGATCGTCCCTGTCTTTATTGATCCGGGAATCGGGCTGAAAAACCTGGGCAAATGCATCGCGGAATCAGAACCAATCGGGTTTATTGGTATAAGTAAAGCTCACATAGCACGAGTGCTGCTGGGTTGGGGAAAGAACACGATCACTAAAACCGTTACTATTGGTCCGCGATTGTTCTGGCGTGGAAAAAAGATGCGTGAGATCCGGAATTCCGACAGGACAGAACGACAATCAGTTTTTTTTGATGCAGCAGCAGACGATCCCGCGGCCATTATTTTCACCAGCGGTTCTACCGGTATGCCGAAAGGAGTGGTCTATTCGCACGGCAACTTCAGGGCACAGCTGGAAATGATCCGTAATACATTTGACTTTTCACCGGGCGAGATCGACCTGCCAACATTTGCTCCTTTTGCGCTTTTCAACCCGGTGCTTGGCATGAGCAGCATTATTCCCGACATGAACCCATCGAAACCCGCTTCAGTAGATCCTGAAAAGATCATAGGTCCAATAAAACAGTTTGGCATCACCAATATGTTCGGCTCTCCCGCGCTTCTTGAAACGGTAGGACGATATGGTGAGTTGCACAATATTAAACTTCCAAGTCTTAAAAGAGTGATTTCCGCCGGAGCACCTGCATCCACAAAGGCGTTGTTACGCTTTTCTGCAATGATGCAGCCGGAAAGCCAGATATACACGCCCTATGGAGCAACTGAATCAATGCCGGTAACAAAAGTTGGCAGTCACCAGATACTTAAGGAAACTCAGGAAAAAACCGGGAACGGATCGGGTGTTTGCATTGGCAAACCTGTGGATGGCATCGAAATATCAATCATCAGAATTATTGACGAAGCAATTGCCGCCTGGAGTGAAGACCTGAAATTACCTCAGGGGGAAATTGGCGAGATAGTGGTGAAAGGCAGTAATGTTACCCAAAGTTATTTTAATCGACAAAGCGCTACTAACCTTGCCAAGATACCAGATGGAAATCATATCCGGCATCGCATGGGTGACCTCGGTTATTTTGACTCCGAAGGAAATCTGTGGTTCTGCGGAAGAAAAGCGCACAGGGTGAAAGTGGGCGAACATGAACTTTATTCCGTTCAGTGCGAACATATTTTTAATAAACATCCCAACGTATTCAGAACAGCATTAGTGGAGGTAGAAGGCAAAGCAGTTTTATGTGTGGAGATCGAAAAAAACGGTAAGCCGGTCAACCGTGATAAACTTCGTGATGAATTGCTGGTATGGGCTGCTGCGCATCCACTCACCGGATCGGTAAAGACCCTGCTGTTTCATCCCGGCTTTCCGGTAGATTTTCGTCATAACGCCAAGATCATCCGTGAAAAAGTAAAGGTGTGGGCACAAAAAGAACTGATATGAAAATTTTTGTAACCGGAGGTGGTGGTTTTTTAGGACTGGCTATTGTACGACAGCTGCTGGCACAGGGGCATGAAGTTGTTACATTTTCAAGGCGCAGTCATCCTGCATTGCAACAGTTAGGAATAACACATCACCTGGGTGACCTCTCCGATTACACACTGCTGAAAAAAGCAATGATAAACAGTGAAGCAGTTTTTCATGTTGCTGCAAAAACAGGTATCTGGGGAAAATACAACGACTTTTACCGCACCAATGTTACTGGCACCGAAAACGTGGTGCGCGCCTGCCGTGAACTGGGTATCAGGTACCTGGTGTTTACCAGTTCACCCAGCGTGGTATATCAGGGAAAAAATTCGGAAGGACAGAATGAAAGTCTCCCTTATCTTAAAAAATACGACGCTTATTATCCTCAAACAAAAGCCATAGCGGAAAAGCTGGTGATGGCAGCAAATAATGAACTGCTGAAAACAGTGTCATTACGGCCTCACCTGATCTGGGGGCCTGAAGATCCGCATTTCCTTCCACGCCTGTTCGAAAAATCAAAAGCAGGAAAACTTCGTATTCTGGGAAATTCGCCTAACCTGGTTGATTGCATCTATATTGACAACGCGGCAAAAGCGCACGTTGATGCGTTTGCTCAATTGCTTCACGATCCCGCGACAGTAGAAGGCAAAACGTATTTTATTTCCCAGGGTGCTCCCATTCCAATTGCTGAATTCATCAATCAGCTTTTAGCAACGGGTGAGTTTCCACCAGTAACAAAACGGCTGTCACCCACAATTGCCCGCATCGCAGGCCGCGTTTTAGAAACTACTTACCGGGCCTTCGGGCTTACCAAGGAACCTCCGATCACTCTTTTTCTGGCCCGGCAACTTTCTACTTCACATTGGTACGATATCTCTGCAGCAAAGAAAGATTTTCAATATAATGCCGGGGTGTCTTTAGAAACAGGCATGGAACGGTTGCGCGGATGGGTAACGGCAATGAATACCCTGGATCAATTCACCAGCAATGATCACGGAAGTTTTAAAAATTTCGCTTGTACGAATAAAGCTTAAATTGTAATCATCATGTGTTTTTCAGCAGGAGCAAGTTTTGCGGTTGGAGCCGGACTGATTGGTCCTGGCGCTTATACTATCAGCCGTTCTTCCAGGGCAATGCTGGCTTTCGCATGTACGCCGATCCTCTTTAGCTTTCATCAGATCGCGGAAGGGTTCTTATGGCTGTCGTTAAAAAATCCCGATTTCACATCCTGGTATAAACCGGCACTCTATGGTTATTCGTTCATCTCTCAACCGCTCTGGCCGGTTTGGGTTCCACTTATTATGTGGCTGATGGAACCCAATGAACGCCGGAAAAAAATGCTGTTTTACTTTTTGTTATTAGGGATAGCTTCATCACTGTATATGTTTTACTGCCTCATCACTTATAATATTTCAGCGGTTGTGGAGAATCATCATATACGTTATTATCGTGATTTCCCATACCTGCACATTATGCGGCCAGTGAATTTTGTAACAATCGCGGTCACTCCATTTCTTTCAACCCTGCGTTATACTAAATTACTGGCAGCCGCTATGATGGCTTCATTGATCATCACCTATCTCTTCTTCACCAATTATTTGATTTCCGTCTGGTGCTTTTTTGCCGCTATTTTAAGTTTGCTGATCATTTTGGTTATAAACGCTAACAAGAAACCGGTTTATCAGCCTGCACTTGAATAAAGTCTGACTTTTTCAGCAT
>DASWTK010000193.1:0-5982 GCA_036402175.1 Chitinophagaceae bacterium
ATTGGCTTATTGGCTTAATTGGCTAATTAAAATTATTTCTCCCAACTAAATCGTTCCTGTCCTATTTTTGTGCCGCTTTAAAAACAGGCAACTGGCTTCCGATCGTGGGAAAGCTGTTTGAAAAACTCATTAATACATGAAATGGTCTGCATTCTTCACTTCCTCAATTGGTAAGAAGTTCACAATGGCCCTGACCGGCCTGTTTCTTATTAGCTTCCTCATCGTGCATGTGGGTTTGAACGCCTGCATCTGGGCAAACGACGGAGGCTCCATGTTCAACAGGGCGGCGCATTTCATGGGATCTACCATTGTGGTGAGATTAATGGAAGTTGTTCTGTTTATTGGCTTTATCATTCACATCATCCAGGGATGGATACTCGAAGTTCAGAACCGCAAGACCAGGAAAAAAGGATATGCAGTCACCCTTGGTAACCGGGGCAGCAAATGGTACAGCCGTTCAATGGGTCTGCTTGGCACCCTGCTGTTCCTCTTTTTAGTGATGCACATTTCGCACTTCTGGATACCTTCCCGCATTACACACGACCTTCCGCCGGTTGAGTACAGGCAGGTTGAAATGCACAATCTTTACCAAAGGATCATTGAAGTTTTCCAGGACCCGATCGTTGTGATCCTGTACGTGCTCGGATGCATTTCGCTGGGTTATCACCTGCTGCACGGATTTAAAAGCGCATTTCGTACACTCGGCATTCACAACCAACGATATTTTTCATTGATCAAAGGAACTGGTTATGGTTTTTCCATCATCATTGCAATTGCATTTGCGATGATGCCTATTAGTGTTTATCTGGGTTGGATAAAGTGAGGAATGAAAAATGCAAAATGGAAAATGAAAAAATTGCGTTAACGATCTAAGATTACAAATATGCTCAATGCAAAAATTCCATCAGGGCCGTTAGATCAGAAATGGAAAAATTATAAATCCACCTGCAAGCTGGTCAACCCCGCCAATAAAAGAAAGCTGGAAGTGATCGTGATCGGTACAGGTCTGGCCGGGGCATCCGCGGCGGCAACGCTTGGAGAGCTTGGCTATAAAGTGAAAGCATTTTGTTTCCAGGATTCACCCCGCCGCGCGCACTCCATTGCCGCACAGGGTGGAATCAACGCGGCAAAGAATTATCAGAACGATGGCGATTCGGTGTTCAGGTTGTTCTATGACACCATCAAGGGCGGAGATTACCGTGCAAGAGAGGGCAACGTGTATAGGCTTGCAGAAGTAAGCACCAATATCATCGACCAATGCGTAGCGCAGGGAGTACCCTTCGCTCGTGAATATGGCGGTTTGCTCAGCAACCGTTCATTTGGAGGAACGCAGGTTCAGCGTACGTTCTACGCGGCCGGACAAACCGGTCAGCAGTTACTGCTCGGCGCTTACCAGGCGCTTGAACGCCAGGTAGCCCTTGGAAATGTAAAAATGTATTCCCGGCACGAAATGCTGGATGTAGTAATTATAGAAGGGAAAGCCAGGGGTATTATCGCACGCGACCTCGTAAGTGGTCAGCTGGAACGTCATTTCGGTCATGCGGTACTGTTATGCAGCGGAGGTTATGGTAACGTGTTTTACTTATCCACCAATGCCATGGGCAGCAACGTGACAGCCATCTGGAAAGCCCACAAAAAAGGAGCATTGTTCGGCAATCCCTGCTTTACACAAATACATCCCACATGCATACCCGTTAGTGGCGACCACCAGTCGAAGCTTACCCTAATGTCTGAGTCATTGCGCAATGATGGTCGCATCTGGGTGCCTAAAAAGCAGGGCGACAACAGGGATCCCCGCCAGATACCGGAAGAGGAAAGAGATTATTACCTTGAAAGAAGGTACCCCGCTTTTGGAAACCTTGTACCACGTGACGTGGCAAGCCGCGCTGCAAAAGAAAGGTGCGATGCGGGATATGGCGTTGGCACCAGCAGGCAGGCTGTTTATCTTGATTATGCAAATGCGATCGAGCGTTACGGTAATATTGAGGCAGGCAAACACGGCCTAGAAAATTCAGATACCGCCACAATTATAAAGCTGGGAAAGGAAGTGGTGAAAGAAAAGTATGGCAACCTGTTCGACATGTATGAGAAGATCACAGGTGAAAATCCATACGAAGTTCCCATGCGCATTTACCCCGCGGTGCATTACACCATGGGTGGCTTATGGGTGGATTATGAATTAATGACCACCATACCCGGATTATATGCGTTGGGGGAGGCCAATTTCAGTGATCATGGCGCGAACCGCCTGGGTGCATCAGCTCTTATGCAAGGATTGGCAGATGGGTATTTTGTGATCCCTTACACCATCGGTAATTATTTGTCAGACGAGATCAGGACGAACAATATTCCAACTGATCATCCGGCCTTTGTTGAAGCCGAAAAAGCGGTGAGCGACCGCATCAATCATTTGATGAACATCAAAGGATCGCAAAGTGTTGAAAGCTTTCATAAGCGGCTTGGAAAGATTATCTGGGATAAATGCGGAATGGCCCGCAATGCGCAGGGATTAAAACAGGCTATCCAGGAATTGCAGGCGCTAAAGCAGGAATTCTGGAAAGACGTTAGAATACCCGGCAGTGTAAATGAGATGAATCCTGAACTTGACAAAGCAAACCGTGTGGCTGATTTCATTGAACTGGGCGAATTGATGTGCATGGATGCCCTGGATCGCAACGAAAGTTGCGGTGGTCACTTCAGGGAAGAATCACAAACTGAAGAAGGAGAGGCATTGCGCAACGACGATAAATATACTTATGTGGCCGCCTGGGAATTCAAAGGCGAGCATAACTGGCAGTTGCATAAAGAAGATTTGAAGTTTGAAGTAGCCAAGCCAAGCCAGAGAAGTTATAAATAAGAAATGAGAGCGGTTATTGCACAATGACCGGTCAACTATATCAATCACGAAAACAGTGTTCACAGTCGCATGGAACATTACACAATGAATCTCACACTGAAAGTGTGGAGGCAGCAAAACCTGAACAGCAAGGGCAGCTTTGAAACATACGAAGTGAAAGACGTTTCTTCGGAGATGTCATTTCTCGAAATGTTCGATGTGCTGAATGAGAGATTGATACGTGAGGGAAAAGATCCGATCGCTTTCGATCATGATTGCAGGGAAGGAATTTGCGGCGCATGCTCCATGCACATCAATGGTCGTCCGCACGGACCATGGCATGCCACAACTACCTGCCAGCTGCACATGCGCGCGTTTAAAAATGGCGACACCATTGTTGTTGAACCCTGGAGGGCCAATGCGTTTCCGGTGATCAAAGACCTGGTGGTTAGCCGTTCCGCATTCGACCGCATCATACAGGCGGGTGGATATATCTCGGTTAATACCGGAAATGCAGTGGACGGGAATTCAATTCCCGTAGAAAAGGACAAAGCGGATGCTTCTTTTGCAGCTGCGTCCTGCATTGGTTGCGGAGCCTGCGTGGCAGCCTGCAAGAACAGCTCGGCAATGCTGTTCGTTTCATCAAAGATTTCACATCTTTCATTACTACCGCAAGGCGAACCCGAACGCAAAAGCCGTGTTCTGAACATGATCGCGCAAATGGATAAGGAAGGTTTTGGGTCATGCACCAATACAGGAGCGTGTGAAGCGGTTTGTCCGAAAGAAATTTCAATGAGCAACATTGCCCGTCTCAATGCTGAGTACCTGACGGCCGGATTAACATTAGATGAAAAATAATCAATAGATGAAGCAAGCGCACAGACGGACGCCTTCTTTACGGAAGGCGTTTTTGTTTTACTATTATTAAGTATATTCATTTTTATAAATCAATTGTGATGAACCGCTTAGTAATCTTAAGTACCAGTATTTTAATTATGACATCCTGTAATAACGAAACACGCGTGGCAGCCGAAACGGAATCGGCAATAAAATGGCCTTCAGATGTTCAGCCGCCCGACGCTGAAAAAAAACCAAAAGAACTCGTAGCTCATGGCGATACACGCATAGATGAGTACTACTGGATGAACGATTATTTTAAAAAAGGACCAGACAGCGCGAAGGTTGTTGAATACCTCAAAGCTGAAAATGCTTACCTGGATACGATGATGGCGGGCACAAAAGCAATGCAGGAAAAATTGTTTGAGGAGATGAAAGCGCGCATCAAGGAAAAGGATGAATCGGTGCCCGCGCTTAGCAACGGGTATTATTATTATACACGCACGGAAGAAGGCAAACAGTATTACAAATATTGCCGGAAAAAAGGCAGCCTTGATGCCGCTGAGGAAATATTATTGGATGTGGATGAAATGGCAAAGGGTCATAACTATTACGGAGTTGCAGGATTTAATGTAAGTCCCGATAACAAGCTGATGGCCTTTGGCGTGGATACTGTATCGCGCAGGCAATATGTTATTCATGTGAAGAACCTTGAAACAGGTGAAATACTTCCCGACAAGATGACCGAAACTACCGGCGGTTCAGCCTGGGCGAATGATAACAAAACATTGTTCTATACATCTAAAAATCCGGTCACGCTTTTATCTGAAAAGATCAAAAAGCATAAGCTTGGTTCAGACGGCAACAAGGATGTTGTTGTATATGACGAAAAAGATCCGTCGAACTATATCGGCGTTTCAAAAACACGGTCTGAAAAGTATATCCTCATCCGTTCCGAAGCAACACTCTCAAGTGAATACCGTTACCTGGATGCAGATAAGCCCGATGGAAACTTTCAGGTGTTTCATCCACGTACGAAAGAAGTGCTTTATACTCCGGTTCACTGGAACGATCGTTTTTTTGTGCTTACAAACTGGAATGCGAAAAACTTCAGGCTGATGGAAGTAAGTCCCGGTAAAACCGGAAGTGAAAACTGGAAGGAAGTGATTGCGAACCGCCCGGATGTGTTGCTGGAAGATTTAGATGCGTTCAGGGATCACCTTGTAATTTCAGAAAGGAAGAACGGGTTGCTTCAGTTGCGTGTCAGGAACATGAAAGACGCGTCGGAGCATTATCTTGATTTCGGCGAACCTGCATATACCGCAGGCGTAGGTTTCACACCTGAATACAATACAACTGTGCTCCGGTATAATTACTCATCGCTGACCACGCCGAATTCTGTTTATGATTATAACATGGATTCAAAGGAGCGTAAGCTGATGAAAGAACAGGAAGTAGTTGGTGGATACGATAAATCTGGTTTTGTAACTGAGCGACTGTATGCGCCTGCAGATGATGGCAGTAAGATTCCTGTTTCGCTTGTTTATAAAAAAGGAATAGAAAAAAATGGAACCGCTCCTTTGCTGCTGTACGGTTATGGATCTTATGGAGCAAGCATGGATGCATATTTCAGCAGCAATCGACTGAGCCTGCTGAATCGTGGATTTGTTTTTGCGATAGCGCACGTTCGCGGCGGCCAGGAAATGGGAAGGCAATGGTATGACGACGGCAAGATGATGAAAAAGAAGAATAGCTTCACCGATTTCATTGATTGTGCTGAGTACCTGATAGAGCAGAAATATACCTCAAAGGAGCATCTGTATGCGCAGGGTGGAAGCGCCGGCGGACTTCTGATGGGTGCAGTTGTAAATATGCGCCCCGACCTATGGAATGGCGTGCTTGCGGCAGTTCCGTTCGTGGATGTGATCACAACTATGTCGGACCCCACAATACCCTTAACCACCAATGAATACGACGAATGGGGGAACCCGGCCGATAAGGAGAGTTATATGTACATGAAGTCCTATTCGCCATACGACAACCTGGAAAAAAAGGCCTACCCGAATATGCTGGTAACCACGGGACTGCACGATTCACAGGTTCAGTACTTTGAGCCGGCCAAGTGGGTAGCCAGGCTACGGGATGTGAAAACAGACAGTAATGTGCTGCTGTTATACACCAACATGAGCGCGGGCCATGGCGGAGCCAGCGGAAGGTTTGATTATTTGAGGGATGTGGCGAGGGAGTATGGGTTTTTGTTGGCGCTGGAAGGAAAATTGGAGGATTAGATGATTTGAGGATTTGAGGAT
>DASWTK010000194.1:0-3944 GCA_036402175.1 Chitinophagaceae bacterium
GTCAATTTAATCTTTCTTTCAAATATTTTTGAAACTTCGAAAAGAACAATTAAATTTGATGTATGAAACTCGCAGAAGCTAAACAGCAGTTCATTGCATCGTGGGGGGCGTTTGGATCGCATTGGGGCATTAACCGCACCATGGCCCAGATACATGCGCTGTTGCTGGTGAGTGCCGATCCGCTGAGCGCGGATGAGATCATGGAGCAGCTTGAGATCAGTCGGGGTAATGCGAACATGAACATCCGCGAACTGATCAACTGGGGTTTGGTTGACCGGATATTGATGCAGGGTGAGCGAAGAGAGTTTTTCACGGCCGACAAGGATATCTGGCGCGTTGCCAAACAAATTGTGAAGGAAAGAAAGAAGCGCGAGCTGGAGCCAATGATCAAGCTGCTGGATCAGCTTACTGATGTGGAGGGTGATAAAAAGGACAAAGATGTAAAGGCATTCACCGATACCATGCAGAACATAAAAAAATTCGGCCTGCAGGCAGACAAGACCCTGGATATGATGATCAAGGCCGAAGAGAACTGGTTTCTCACCAACCTGATGAAGCTCTTTAAATAACCGATCGCGCTAATGAGCTGTGAGGGATATACCCGAACATGCTCATCACGCTCATCAAATGACAGCCGGAAATCCGGCTTTTTAAATCATAAAAACTTTCAATTTTTTCTGAAAGTTAAAAACTAGTTTATGATCACTCTCCGCAAAATAGACCTCTCCGCACAACTGGTGTTGCTTTCATTAGCCGTGATCTCCATTTTACTTCCGGGGAAGATTTTCCTGGCGATGTTGTATGTGTTATGGGGACTTCAACTACTAAGCGCCTTACTTAATACTCCGGCTTTTTACAATACCAATTCAGGGAAGGCCATCAGTAACTACTGGAAACTTTCAATTATTGATGTTGTGCTGATTGCAGCCTGGTTCTATTCAGAAAAATCTGGTTACACTTTGCCAGGTTACCTGATTGTATTTCTAACCGGCTGCGGATTTCTTATCGGGATCTATTACTGTTTTATTTACAACGAATTCATTGGCCGTCTCTCATGGAGAAGGGAATTAGGAGCATTTACAAGATCAAAACGATGAATCATGAATGCAAACAAGATCCTCATCTACGACGATGCATGCCCGTTTTGCGCCTGGTACACTTCATTATTTGTCAGGTGTAAACTTTTGCCTCCGCAGGGGCGGGTTGAATTTTCGGGTATAAGTAACAGTTTGCTTTCAATTATTGACGTGGAACGCAGCAAAAACGAGATCCCGTTCATTGAAGTTGAATCGGGAAAGGTGTGGTACGGCATTGATGCGTTGTTGAACATACTTGGGCAAAAATTTCCATTCGTTCAGAAAACAGGCAACTTTCCTCCTGTAAAATGGTTTTTAAAACATCTATATAAATTCATTTCATACAACAGGAAGGTCATCATTGCCAAACATTGTGGCAATGGAAAATTCAATTGCGCCCCGGATCTGAATATTTCCTACCGCTTAATGTTCATGATCGTGTTTTTCATATTCAATACGCTGATGCTGATCCCGATTCATCAACACGTTCTTGGAAATGTTTCATTCTATGAACTGAGTCTTGATGAGCTGCAGAAAGCGCACCTTCTGTTTGCCGCTGTCAACTGCGCGCTTGCATTATTCCTTCAACCGCTGAAGGCAATTGAATATCTTGGTCAGGTGAACATGCTTGCCGTGATAACAGTTTTGTTGATGACGCCCCTGATTTTCTTCAATACATTTCTTTTGACGAATGAATTATTTAGCCTCGCTTACCTGGGCGCAGTTACTTTTATAGTGATGAAAGAATATTTCCGCCGCATGCGTTATGCGGGGATTTTTTCTTCTGGCCTATTGATCGCAGGGTTGAATTTGAGTTGCATGTTTTTGTTTCTGGTTTACCTGTTTGTTCTATAAATATTTTTTACTTTACTATTCTATGTTTAAAAATTCACCTCACAGCCGCTACGTTTATGCAGCCATCATTCGTTCTTCAACACATAAAAAAGCAAGCAGAAGATCGTTGGCCTGAAAATAGCTGTGTTACCTTTGACAATAGAATATTATGGCTGAGAAAAAAACGACAGTGGTGCTGGGGGCATCTGACAACCCCGGCCGATATAGTTACCTGGCAGTGAACCGGCTCAGGAATTATGGACATCCGGTGATCGCCATCGGTAAAAGACCTGGCAAGGTAGCTGATGTTGAAATTATGAAAGGACAGCAACCGCTTTCAGGAGTTGATACCGTGACGCTTTATCTTAATCCGCTACATCAAAAAATGTATTACGAATACATAGTTTCTCTTAAACCTAAAAGAATCATCTTCAATCCTGGTACTGAAAACGAAGAATTAGCCGTTCTTGCACAACAGAACGGAATCAGGACATTGGAAGCCTGTACATTAGTAATGCTCAGTACAGGGCAATATTGATTTTTGCCAATCGTTTTATATAGGGCGATGCCCTGATCCCAAACCGTAAAATTCGTATCCAATGAAGAAACTTTACGCAACCGCGTATGTAGCTATTCTGCTTTTATGTACATATATCGCTGAGGCTCAATCTACTCCGCCGCTAAACGAGCAGGTAGCTGACAAACCCCTTTTATTTGCTTCATTGCCACAGAAACTGGAATGCAATCTTGAAGAGATTGACCGGCTGTTTATGGCCGAAACCTCCCAAAAGATGATACTGCGACTCAATAACCAGCTCCAACTGGATGGAATAGTTGCGGAACGCGTTCAGCAATCTCCTGAAGTGGTCAGCATCAATTTCAAATTGGGAAAATATCCTGGAACATTGTTCAATATATCACGCATTATTCAAAATGGAACCATCCGTTACAGCGGCCGTATAATCAGTCGTGATAACGGCGATGTATTGTCACTTGTAAAGGATAATGAAAAATATTACTTCACTAAACTTTCCCAAAAATTTTTAATGGTAGAATAATTTCATTGTGCATCTTAATCCTTACTGTCTTATGAAAACCACCCCTAACTTACTTTGCCTCCTGATTCTCTTCAACAGCGTGCTTTCACACGCGCAGGTACCTGTTTATAACAGTCTGCGCTCTGCGAATGCGACCATTTATCTTGACTTCGACGGACAATATGTTACAGGAACTGCCTGGAACTGGGGCGGTACTATCAACGCCCTGCCCGCCACGTTAACAACGGATGCCATTACCGAGATATTCAACCGCGTTGCTGAGGACTACCGCATATTTAATATAAATGTTACTACCGATTCAATGGTATACAAAAGCGCTCCGATCAACAGAAGAACGCGGGTGATCATTACGCCTTCCAGCACATGGTATGGAAATGCGGGAGGAGTAGCATACGTTGGTTCGTTCAACTGGGGCGAAGAAACTCCCGCCTGGGTTTTCAGCAATCGCCTTAATAATAATATTAAGTACATAGCCGAAGCATGTTCTCATGAAGCAGGCCATACGCTTGGATTGCAACATCAGAGCCTTTGGAATGCATCGTGTGGTAAAGTTGCTGAATATTTCAGCGGACAAGGTTCTGGCGAAATTGGTTGGGCCCCTATTATGGGAGTGGGTTACTATAGAAATCTAACCACCTGGTATAACGGACCCAATTCTACAGGTTGTAATAACTATCAAAGCGATATCGATATAATCGGCGGACCCGATAATGGTTTTGGATTCAGGTCCGATGATCATGCAAATAGCGTTAACGACGCGACTAATGTGACCTTATCGGGAACATCGTTTGGCATGAGCGGAATTGTAAATCATTCCAGCGATGCCGATGTATTCCGCATGGACCTTTCATTTGCGCAGAATTTCAAACTAACGGCGGTACCTCAGAATGTAGGCGCAGGAAATTCGGGCGCGAACATTGACATAAAAGTCTCACTGCTGAATGCAACAGGTGATACGATCGGCCGGTATAATCCA
>DASWTK010000195.1:0-13315 GCA_036402175.1 Chitinophagaceae bacterium
ACCCCCGGATGCTTTAACAACCTCTTTTACTATAACCTGGCGATAAGTAAATATGCCCATATGTTTTATGCCGAAGTAACCAAGCAGGGAGACAAATACCACTACAGCTGAGAAGATCAGCGGATCGTTACCATTCACTAACACTATTAACCAGATAGCAAGTATGCCATAGATCAGGTATCGCATCCAGTTCAGATTGATCCTTTCTGTATTAGAAAATTCGTCGGTTATCCTTTTCCTGTATTTTTTTAGTTCATAAAAAGAAAGCAATACATAAGCAAAACCTGAAATTATGATTGCGATTAAAATGGAACCGGTAACAGCTTCATATCCCGCGCCCTGATTTTTATAAACAACTTCCTTTTCTTCGGCAGGAAGCAAAAAGAATTCGGACAGTATCGCGTAGGCAACGGCAGCCGGTAGAAAATGCAACCAGTATGTTTTGGAAAAACCAACATCCCTTGTTACAGTCCGGGTATAGATATACAAGAGCGGTCCATGCAGCAATGGCATAGGAATCTGAATTCCCAACAAATAATGATGATCATAAACTTCATTCGTAATATGCCAGTAGAAAAGAAAAAGATGTATTCCTATTACACACAACCAGGCGGCAAGAACATTGTCGGCCGTGGACTTACCTTTTTTGCTTAATAAAATGATGGCAAGAAAAAAAGTAATTATTATGCCAGCGAGGTAAAGCATACCCTTAAACCTTTTAAAAAGCAGATATCAAAGGCTAAGGTAGAAATTCGTTTTCATTGAAACTTTCATTTAATGAAAATTCTAATTATGCACAATCGGTAAAGACTTTCTCCAACGGCAATATAGTGATCGAAAATGCGGACACATAATGTGGGAAGATCGACCTGAAGAATTCTATAACATCCCTCCCGGCTACCCGCGGGAAAAAAGGAATTAGTTTATACGCAAATGTTCCATTTCCCTATTCATCCACTTTCGATACGGGAAGAATGATCCTGAATTCAGCTCCTTTTCCCTCTGTACTCGCGGCGGTTATTAGTCCGTCATGCTTTTCAATTATTTTTTTCGCAATAGCCAGTCCTATTCCGGACCCCTCATATTTATCCTTGGAATTAAGCCTTTCGAATAGCGAAAATATCCGCTGAACATACCTCTCGTCAAAACCGATTCCATTATCGCGTATGCTGATACAGCAATAAGGACCGTCTTTCTGCAATTTACTGTCGAAGGATTTTTCCATAATCCTGTTCGACGTAATCTGAATTATCGGAGAAATACCTACACTCGAAAACTTCAAAGCATTACTGATCACATTCTGAAAAACCTGCCGTATCTGCCCTTTGTTAACATCTATGCTTGGTAATTCCGCTACAAGTATCTTGGCTTTCTTTTCGGCAATGATCAACTCGAAATCGTCCAATACCTCATTTATGATATCGTTCAGGTCTACACATTCGAAATGGAAATCATTGTCAGAAAGCTTGGAATATGTAAGGATGTCTATGATCAGCGATTTCATTCTCGCCGACGAATCAATAATTTTCTGAAGGTGCTTTTTTGAGTCGTGGCTTAAATCACCCTGCTGCTCTTTCATCATGCCCGAAAATATCTGGATCTTCCGAAGCGGCTCCTGAAGGTCGTGTGATGCAATGGATGCGAACTGTTGCAGATCGTGATTACTGATCTCAAGTGCATTATTGATCTCTTCCAGCTGGAAGTTATTATACTCCAGCTGACGCTGGGTTTCCTTCTGAATAGTAAGGTCTGTTATGATTATGCTTAATGAAGTTCCTTCCTGCAATTCAAGCGCTGTCAGGGACAACTGTACAGGCGTTCTGTTTTCACCAGATAACAGCATCAGCTCAGCCTTGCAATCTGTGGACCAGCTATTACGGAATAGCTGGCTGTATTGCTCTTTGAATTCCCCGTCTACAAACGTCTCAAAAGGCATTCCCATCACCTGTGACAATGTCTGTGATACCATGGAGGCAAACCTTGAATTGCTGTATAGTATCAATCCTTCCTGACTGAGCGTGACCGCCCCTTCCGTCATTTTTTCAATAAAAAAACGGTAAGTCTGGTCGGCGCTGTTCAAAGTATACAACTGATGCCCCTCCTCTCCCTGCACGACCAGCGCATCCACCTGTCCTGTACGGATAGCTTCTATGGTATCGTTTGCTTCACCAAGCTGGAATTTTAACTCTTCCAGTTCCTTTTGCAATTCCTGGATATCTGTATGTTTTAAAGTCTTCTTCACTGTTATTGAGTGATGCCAAGCCCCAGCAAAACTTTTTTGGTGTCTGACAGATCGCCAATCATTCTTCGTTCAGGCAATGGCGTTTTCTTAATTAATAAAGGCAATGCGATCAGTTGTTCCCTCTCGGCCAATTCCTGCTGCTGATACACATCGATGATCTCTAAATTATACCGCCCCTTAAGATACTCTTCACAAATCTGCTTGATATTCGTTAGCGCCCTGACTGAATTAGGCGTGGCGCCGGTTATGAATAACCGAAGCATATATTCATTCGTGCTTTCAAGTTGAAGCTTCTTCACATTTACCTGACCTTCCCTTTTTTTCATTCTATTATTTTAAAGGACGAATATTTAATCCCACCAGCACTTTCTCCTCATTTGAAAGATCCCCGATTATCTTACGGATCGGAACCGGCACTTTTCTTACCAGCGTTGGTATTGCCAGTATCTGATCACCCGCTGCAAGCTGGGGATGTACGAGAAGATCAATGACCTCAATTTTATATTCACCTTTCAGATGTTCTTCACAATACTTTTTCAGGTTGTTCAGGGCTGTAACCGACTTAGGCGTATTCCCGGCAATGTATAGTCGTAATTCCCACTTGTATGGTTTAACACTTGCCGATTTACTTTTTTTTACCATCAAGTGTATTTTTATTTTGCCTGTTCTGAATTATCTGTTTCCGGTTCTTTTCCATGATCTCTTTTTTCAGTTCATCTTCTACATACGACTTATTAAGCTCATCCTGGACTGACTCGAATTCTTCCTGAAGCGAAGCGATCTTCGCTTCCAGCACCTTTCGTTTTCGTTGAATTTCTATATCCTTCCTCGTTAGTGCATGTGACTTCAATGCCTGACCTGTAACTTCCATTAGCTGTTGAGCTTCCCGGGCTGAACCAGTCAATACTCCATCCGATCCAAGGAATACATCCACCAGGTCAAGTCCATCATCGGTGATCACAAATTCACGCACCTGATTCGAATGTTTCATTCCCCTCGATTTCATTATGTAAAGCCCCCTGTTTCTCTCTCCGTTTGCCTCAATATCCCTCACCAGCAGCCATGCATCCACAAGTGAAGACACGCCCTCGTCCGTTTGTTCATTCACGATAGTGTTCAGGGAAAGGGCGGTAAATAACACCGTTATCTGTTCCTGTTGCAGAAAATCTATCAGCCGGATCAGCATTGATTTTACCTCGCTGACCGACCCTACGGTTATCAGGTTGGTAATGGGGTCGAGTATTACTGTCTGAGGCTTGAATCTTTTTACGTGTTTATGTATTGAAAGCAAATGCATCTCCAGTCCGTTTAGTGTAGGACGTGCGGCATGCATTTCCAGAAGTCCTTTATCAATATGTGATTTCAGATCTATACCAATCGACCACATATTACGAATTATCTGAAGCGGCGACTCTTCAAATGCGAAATAAATACATCGCTCTTTGCGAATACAGGTTTCATTGGCAAAATAGGCTGCCAGACTGGTTTTGCCTGTGCCGGCAGTACCCGAAATAAGAATTGAACTGCCTTTGAAAAATCCCTTTCCACCCAGCATCTGATCCAATGCGGGAATGCCTGAGGAAATTCTTTGCGATGAAACCGGGCTATCCAGTAATAATGAAGTTATCGGTAATACCGACATGCCATCCTCGTCGATCAGGAATGGATATTCATTTGTACCATGTACCGATCCACGATATTTAATGATACGAAGCAGTCTTGTTGATATCTGGTTCTCTACCCGGTGATCAAGCAAAATGACACAATCAGACACATATTCTTCAAGTCCCTGTCGTGTTAATGTTCCTTCACCTTTTTCTCCGGTTATGATGGCAGTAACACCTTTTTCTTTCAGCCAGCCAAACAATCTTCTCAATTCTGCCCTAAGCACGCCCAGATTATTCAGTCCTGAAAAAAGATTTTCAATGGTGTCCAGCACAACACGCTTCGCTCCTATTGTATCAATTGCATAACCTAACCTTATGAATAACCCATCAAGGTCGTACTCACCGGTTTCCTCAATTTCACTTTTGTCAATATGCACATGATCGATCTTCACGAGTTTATCTTTCTGCAGCTTTACCAGGTCAAAACCAAGTGAAGCAACATTCATTTCGAGTTCTTCCACCCTTTCCTCAAACGCCATAAAAACACCGGGTTCATTATATTCTAGTGCGCCTCTTACGATAAATTCGGTAGCCATAAGGGTTTTGCCGCAACCCGCGGCACCACAAACAAGTGTGGGTCTGCCAGTGGGTAATCCTCCACCTGTAATTTCATCCAATCCCCGGATGCCGGTTGGGGTTTTGGGCAATGACTTGAACCTGGGATGGTTGGTCTTTGATTTTTTCGGCATAGATAAAATCCATTAAATTTTATAAATGATTATAAATTAGGGCAATAGACACAAAACATCGTGAATTATATATCTGCTTAGCGAATAAGTACCAGAAGATTAATCCTGTATAAATAATGACTCAGTAAGCCCATAAATGCATCACGACATGATGATTAAAAAAATCGGACCAGAAAGGATAATCAGGTATCACTGTTAGATGGAAGCCAACGAATTATGAAAAAACCTGAAGAAGCAAGCAAAGCTGTGGACAATTTTCGGCATAAACGACCTCATCTACCCGGCTGTGGAAGATTCGTCGGGTTCCTCAATAATATCTCTCAACATGTTTTGGAGCTCTCTGATTGAGCCTGGCTTAACCACATATTTGTTTGCGCCGTTCTTGTAAGCGGTATCTATCAGATCGGTTGAATGCGAAGTAGTATAAATTATTACGCGGATGGATTTGAATTGTTCGTTCTTTTTAATGCCCATTAAACATTTCAGCTCTTCATTGCCCGGCATATTGAGATCAAGAAACAGTATATCGGGGAGATTGTTTTCTTTAAGATATTCTACAATACCGTCGCATTGATAGAATTGAACTACTTCAATGTTTTTATCTACTTCCTTTAAAGCAGTTAAAAATAAATAGTGATCATCAGGATCATCATCGGCGAATAAGATCCGTTTTGGTTTAACAAACTCGGGCATAGCTGGTAATTCTGTGAACTAAAAAGTTTCAACAACACTGCCTAACCTGAATTGAAAAAGATCTGCAACAGGAAGTAACTCAAAATTTTTAACCCTGCAGGTCATGGGTTTAAATCCTTCTATGCAGCAAAAATCATTCCTAATAAAGTGGTTAGGAAGTATCAAGCCAGCCCAACAACAATTATTCTTTGCTCTTACTTTCTTTTTGGGCGATGCTTTCAAACGACCAGGGTCCATTGCCCACGATCAGAAAATAAACCAGTAATAATAAAATCAGAACAGCAATTGCAACCTCAGAAAATGGACGGAGTAGTTGGCCCGCGAAAATAATTGCGCCAAGCAGGATCGGGATCTGGATAAGGCATGCCAGGCGGGTAAGCAATCCCAATATCAGCAGAAAACCTCCGAGAATGTGGGCAAAAACCACATAATGCCCAATGACCACCACAGCAAGAGAGCCGGCAGATAAATAGGAGTCCACCATGTTCATCACCTCCCCTGTATTATTAAGAAACTCAACTCCTTTCAGTAATAAGAATATTCCAAGTGCTATACGGATTATGTCCAGCCATTTCGGGTGGTGATGGTCACCCCAATACTCAAGGCGTTGAAGGATGTTCATATAGCAGAGTTTAAATGAAGAAATAAAGAACTACACTAAAGGTACAAATTGTTGGAATCAATATGATGTCCTGCTTATTTTGAAATGGCAAACCTGATCAACTCTGGATAAGATCGAGATGGTGCTGGGTGGGTTGAGTGATCTATTTCTGAAATAAAAAAGGTGATGCGTAACAGCATCACCCTTTCATTATTTTAAATAGAATGTTATTGCGCGAAAGAAGCCCTCGGGGCATTCGTTGCAAAGAAAGTTGCCTTCATCCTGTCCGACTGTCCGTTTGAAAACATATACATGCAGGCGTCATCAGTATAATCCATGTAATTCATGGTCATTTCTGTTGGAGTGCCCGAACATGTGCTCTTATGAGGATAAGTTGGGCAGCCATAGTTCTGTGTATTGTGCTGCGGTGTGTCCCAGACATTATCATTTCCGCAGGTTGCATCACCCCAGATATGGTTAAGGTTCATCCAGTGGCCAACTTCGTGAGTTGCTGTCCTTCCCTTATTAAAAGGTGCAACCGCAGTGCCGGTCCTTCCGAAATATTTGTAACCGATCACAACGCCATCTGTTGCCAGGCTACCACCAGGAAACTGTGCATATCCTAAGATCGTTGAACCGAAATACGTCATCTTGTTCACCACCCACATATTCAGATTCTGAGATGGGTTGGTCGGATCAATACCTCCTCTGCTGCTACGCTTCATATCATCGTTGAGCGACCAGCTTCTTTTGTTGCTGTACTTTCTGACAACACCCTCCAATACAAAACGGAAACCAACATTGGTCTGCTCGTCCTGAAACTCGGCAGGTACCAGTGTTCTGTCAGCATTCGTGTTATTAAAATCTTCATTCAATACGTCGATCTGTGATTGGATCTGGGCAAGGGAAATGTTTTCGGAACTTGTGCGGTAAAGAACGTTCACAATAACAGGAATTTCAAGCACCCCGTTTACGATACGGCTGGAAGCGCCAGACTCAATGAAACGTTGGGTTGCGCTTTCAATTTCCAACCTGCGGTTACGCAACTCCGGATCGGTGGCCAGCTGCTGATCAAGAACATCCTGCGCGGCGCACTTTCTCGAAACCGCTTCAGTAACTTCCTCCTGGGGAAGCTCCTTTGAATCCTGTTTGTTACACCCAACTACAATGAGCATAAAAGCAATCGATGCCAGATAGATTTTCTTCATAAATAAGTTAATTTAACTTTAAATATATAGGAATGATTGTACAGTCCAAAAGATTATGCAGGTAATTTTTTGCCGTTAACAAAAAACCTGATCCGGCTCAAAACTCGCGGCAGGACTGCGTTCCAGCGGCTTTAGTCCAATGACAATCGATTGACAAACTGTTACCTGAAAAACTCTGTCCAGAAGAAATGCAGAACCTCTATAGCAATCAGAATAATGATGATCCATTCAAGCATTGTGCTGTTGCGGTATTGTAACAGATCCTTGAAGAGCGAAAGATTTTCTTTTACTATTCCCAGTCCCTCCGACACATCACGAAAACGGTTTTGCAGGTCGAACGACCTTTTTAATTGCTGATGCAATACATCCAGCTCCTCATTTTCCCATGTTTGCGGAGGTGAATCAAAAACATATAAGTTTTCAGCTATCCTGTTCTTCAGGTTCAGCGTCTTTCCAATATACTTCTTCAATGCATTTCCGCGTATGCCAAGCCTACCCCTTTTTTCCAGCATCTGAGTGTGATAGTTGGTGTCCTCCAGCAGCCGGTCGGTCTGGTATGAGTAATAATCCAGTACAACCGACTGGGCAACATTAAACATAATAATACGTATGACCTGTGGATGATAGGATGGGATGACGATCTTATTGTACCCAACGTTTATTGGTCCGGTTTCAACCTCGAATTCTTCATTAAGCGCCTTTTCAAAAGGATTTCTGGAGTATGGCTCCAGCATTTTTTGCATTTCAATGATCCGCTCTTCGTTGAAATTAAAAAAACAGACAACGCCATAATTAAATATATAAGCAAAACGTCCGTCACCGGTACCATAATAAAGCTGGTCTGCGTCGCTGTAAATAAGGTCAAGCTTCAGTATCGACTTGATCCCTTTTATGTCGAAGGAATCTGCCAAGCCATATGCGATCACCCGGTTCATAGTCAAAAGTAAGCCGCAATTTTCAAACATACTGAGCTTACACCGGTTATCCTTACCTGAACTGCTACCTGGTAAAATCCTTTAACGCCCTCATATTACATTTCAGCGCCTAATACTTTCAGGACATTCATTTTATACAACCTGCCGATTGGAACTTCAAAATTATTGATCTCAATGCTAGCGCCTGTAAATGACTGTATATGATGCAGTGAAACGATGAATGAACGATGAACCCTGATAAACTGATCATCAGGAAGTTTCTCCTCAAAATAAGTAATGGTCTGATAAGTAATGATCGATTTGCCTTTTGTTTGCACCCGAACAAAATCCTTAAGGCTTTCAAGATATAGTATATCACTCAGGAAAACCTTGCGCATTTTCTTTTCTGCCTTTATGTATATGAATCCGTTACGGGAAGCAGAATAAAGTTCTTCGGCAGGATGAATTGTGGAAAACGTATTTGTCTGGAATAATTTATTGATTGCAATAACGAATCGCTCAAACGATACCGGCTTTACCAGGTAATCCAGAACATTCAGTTCATATCCTTCCAGCGCGTATTGGGTATAGGCCGAAGTAAATATTACCCTGGGCTTATTGCTAAGTGACCGCAGGAAATCAATGCCGGTCAACCCTGGCATTTGAATATCCAGCAACAAGAGATCAACTTTTGTTTTCTGAAGAAAATTCAAAGCATCAATCGCGTTATTGCATACGCCCGCAAGCTCCAGGTATTCCAGCTTTTCAACATATGATGTCAGTAACTGGAGCGCCAATGGCTCATCATCAATTAACAGGCACCTTATTTTTTTCATGATGGTAAGATCTTTGAATTTCAAGTTTCAGGTCAACCCAATGGGCGTCCTTTTCCTTTACAATATTTAGCTGATGCTGTGAAGGATACAATAACTCCAGGCGGCGGGTAACATTCTTAAGTCCAATACCGCATTTATATCCCATAAGATTAGCCGCATTATTGGTATCGCTCACGCTATTCTCCACTTTAAACATCAGCAGGTCATCTTTTACCTTCAGGTCAATGGTAATCCAGCACTCCCTGTGTTCGTTGCTGGTTCCGTGTTTGAAAGCATTCTCCACAAAAGGAAGCAATATGAGTGGCGCAATATTGCGCCCCTCTACCAAACCAGTTACATTAAACGACAGGTCAAGCCTGTCACCATAGCGTATCCTTTCCAGTTCAATATAATTCTGAATGTTCTTTATTTCCCTCGAAAGAGGCACATAGTCAGTAGCCGCGTCGTACAACATATAATGCATCATCTGCGACAGCTTGAGAACAGTTGTAGGAGCGTCATCGGATTTTTGAAGGGTGAGCGCGTATAAATTATTAAGGGTGTTGAAGAAAAAATGAGGATGTATCTGCCCCTTGAGATAGTTCAGCTCTGTAGTTAGTTTCTGTTTTTCCAACGCCGCTTTTTTCTCCTTGTCAATGTACCAGTTCTTCAAAAGTTTGATGCCGCCCGTGAACATAATTACAGGACTTATGATGTTCAGTGCATCCATGCTCCATCCTATCGTATGCCAGAATTCAAAGTTTCTCTTGGTGTACATCAAAACCCATTGGAGCCTGTAAAGAGCTACGCCGATGGCAAACACCATCAATAACCCAAGCGCATACGTGAAATATTTTTTCTTATAGAGAAACAATGGCATCAGCAGGTAAAAGTTAATATACACTATTATCATTTTCGCCGACACCTGCCATGCTGTTAATTTAAATGCAGCCTGAGGCTGACTTGTCCCATTCCATAAGAAGAAAGTGCAAATGAAAATGACAGCCCAGAAAAGAATGTGGGACACAAGTCTCTTATTCATTAAAAAATTGATCAGGTGCTGCATCTTCTTAAAATTATCAATTCTGCTTTAATTATTTCCCGCGTACAGAGGGGTGGTCATATTTTATTCGTGAACGGCAGAAATGAAGGGGTAAATAACAACTCCTGTTCCGTGGATACCATATGCTCAGATACAAGCTCAATCTGTCTAAAACAATTCCCAGGCCCGCAGGTCTTCTGTTTCTTTGGAATTACTGTGTAGCGAAAGCTGATAACCTGAAATCATCACAGGTATAGTCATGAAAACCCCGGCATTAAGTCGGGGCTTTTTTTTATCTTCCACCGATCATTAAACCAAAAACTATCCTTATGTCAGAATTTGATGTACAACTGCCGTCATTTACCAGATTATCAGACAGTCTTTTCGCGGAAGCGGCGGAAAGGGCAGCGGCTCTCCCCGCAAATACAGTTCAGGTGTGGCCTGGCGGACAAACCTATCCTTCCATCCAGCAGGCAATCAATAGCATAACAGATGCGGGCCCGCAACTTCAATACCAGGTTTCTGTGGGGGCGGGAACGTTCAATGAGAGCGTTGTAATGAAGGACTATGTTTATATTACCGGGGCAGGCCAGGACATTACTATCATCACAGCTCCCGCACAAATGAACATAGGAGTTGGAGTTGTAAACTCTGCCTCCAATTGCGGAATCAGTGAGGTAACCATCAATGCACCAGGAGGAAGCTGGGGATCTACACCGATCGGAATTAAAATCATGTCCAGCGGCAACTTTCATATCAGCGGTGTTACCATCAACAGCAGCGATAGTAACATCCCGGGAAACAATGTCCGTGGAATTTCGAACAATACCGGTTCATATTCAGGAAATGTGATCCTTGGACAAAGTACTATCAACGCAACCGGAACAAACGAAACAACAGCCGTAGGAATTGAACTATTCGGAATGAGCGGATTTAATATCTTCGTCAACCTTAGCACCATTCAGGTAAATTGTCCCAGCAGTTTTGGCGTATCCCTTGCTGCAGGAGCAAATGCAACACTGGATAGTTCCAAGATCATCGCTACAACCTGGGCCTTGTATAACTCAGACGGCTCATCGCCCATTACAGCAAATCAATGTTCGATCAGCGGACCTGTATCAAGTGGCGTGGTGGTGAATAACTGATTTTGTTTTTTCTATAAGTCTTAAATATCTCAACTTCATGGTCAAACGAACCCTTAATTTCATTCTCTGCTTTTCTTTTGTTCTCAATTATGCAACAGCCCAGTCAGATTACAGCAACTTCACACGACTGACTGAACGTGTTAATGCACTGTCAAAAAGTTATCCTCAACTGGTAAAGGTTCAATCACTCACCAAAACTGCCGGCGGTAAAGACATCTGGCAGATTACCATTGGCTCAGGCAATACAGAGGACCGACCTGCCATCGCCATTATCGGAGGAGTTGAAGGCAATCACCTGCTTGGCACCGAACTGGCAATTGGCTTTGCAGAAAACCTGCTGCAGGCAGGTAATACCGACAGCATCCGGGCATTGCTGAACAAAACAACCTTTTATGTTTTTCCGAACATGAGCCCCGATGCAACGGAACAATATTTCGCGGCATTGAGATATGAACGCCAGGGAAATGCTTCGGCTACCGACGATGATCGGGATGGAAAAGTAAATGAAGACCCCAATGATGACCTCGACGGAAATGGTAGGATCACCTGGATGCGCATCGAATCGCCTGTTGGTGATCACAAGCCTCATCCCGACGATCCGAGAATACTTGTCAGGGCCGATTTCAGCAAAGGGGAAAAAGGAATATACCAGGTTTTTACAGAAGGGATCGACAATGATAAAGACGGACAGTTCAATGAAGATGGCGAAGGTGGCGTTTGGTTCAATAAAAATCTTACATACCGCCACCCTTCCTTTGTACAGGGCTCTGGTGAATTCCCGGTTTCAGAAAATGAAAGCCGTGCGCTGCTTGATAAACTGTTTGATCTGTTCAATATTTATGCTGTTGTCAGTTTTGGCAGCAATAACAATTTGTCTGTTCCGCTTGCATATAATGCCGCACAGGCAAACCAGCGAATTGTTGCCGGCTGGCTTGAACAGGATGCAAAGCAGAATGCAATGGTTTCTGAATTGTATAATAAGGTTACCAGCCTTAAAGACGCGCCGAAAACAACCGCAGCAGGAGGAGATTTTCTTTCATGGGCCTATTATCATTACGGACGATACAGTTTCAGCACTCCCGGATGGTGGATCCCAAAAACAAAACCTGATACGGCAAAAAAGGAAAAAGCTTTTACTGCCGAAGATCCTTCCGCCCACTACCTGCGCTGGTCGGCTCAACAGGGAATAACGGATAACTATACCGCATGGAAAACAGTCCAGCATCCCGACTTTCCAAACCAGAAAGTAGAAGTAGGCGGCGTTGATCCGTTCGCGTTGGTTAATCCACCATACAAACTGGTACCTGATCTTGTAAAAAAACATAGTGATTTTGTGGTGAAGCTTGCCGCTTACCAGCCTGAAACCGATATCATCAACGTCAGAACAGAAAAGGTGAATGCGGGGCTTACAAGAGTGACGCTGGATGTTATCAATAAAGGAGCGCTGGCGTCACATTCCAAGCTCGGAGAACGCAGCTACTGGGTGAAACGCATCAACGTAAAAGTAAATACCACCGGCAATCAATCGGTGATCAGTGGCCGAAAGACTCAGTTACTGAATTCACTGGAAGGTTACGGATCGCAACAGCTTTCCTGGCTGATCAAAGGAAATGGCAAATTGTCAATTGAAGCCGGCAGTCCAACCACCGGTACGAAAAAGATAGAGATCAATCTTTAAAAATCCGTTGTTGTAAGACGGCCGCCAACAAAGTGAACACCATCAAAGTCAAAATGAGCATCATGAGATCAGAATTAAAAAATATAGTTGCATTAATTATTTCAATTTTTTCGTTGGTTTCTTCAAACGCGCAGAATGCAGACCAGATCTTCAAAGCTGCTGGAAGTCCCTCCAATCCCAAAGTGGTTGTAAGCTGGAATAAATATTATGATCACGGTGGAATAACAGAGATCTGCAGGAAGATCGCAGCAGCCTACCCTAACCTGGCAAAACTGGAATCAATCGGGAAGTCATTTAAAGGGCGCGACATCTGGGTATTGCCGATCACCGATTTTAAAAAAGGTGAGGCCGACAAAAAGCCGGGAATGTATATCGATGGAAATATTCACTCCAACGAAGTACAGGGCTCCGAATTTTCATTGTACACTGCCTGGTACCTCACAGAAACTTTTGCAGACACTAAGTTCATTCAGGAATTACTGGCAGATAAAGTATTCTACATTGTACCCACTATCAATCCTGATGCGCGGGACAGCTATTTTCATGACCCAAATACCGGAAGTTCTCCGCGTTCGGGTGTGATTCCCGTTGACAACGACCGCGATGGACTGGTGAATGAAG
>DASWTK010000196.1:0-7759 GCA_036402175.1 Chitinophagaceae bacterium
TGGTGAATACTGCTGGCACATTGTAAAAGCGAATCCTAAAAAGAATAATGAAGGTCACTTATTGCTTTGGGTTGGAACATTTAGCGATATCCATCAGCAAAAAATGGCGAATGAAGTGCTTGAACATCGTGTGAAGGAAAGAACGCGTGAGTTGCAGCAGATGAATGAAGACCTTGAATCGAGCAACATTGAACTGCAGCAGTTTGCATCCGTGGCGTCGCATGACCTGAAAGAGCCGCTGCGAAAGATCCATATGTTCAGTAACCTGATCAAGGATAAATATTTCCAGGATGCCGAAGAGGGTGCTATCAGTTACCTCGACAGGATCATTAATTCATCGGCGAGGATGACAACACTGGTGAACGACCTGCTGAGTTTCTCACGGCTTTCGGTGAACCAGTTATTCCGGCTTACAGATCTGAATCAGTTGCTTCGTGATATACTTGCCGACCTTGAACTATCGATCCTTGAAAAGAACGCGGTTGTGGAAGTGCATGACCTGCCGGAGATTGAAGCGGTACCGGGACAAATGCGACAGGCGTTTCAGAATCTCTTAAGCAATGCCCTGAAGTTCTCGAAGAAGGATGAACCACCGGTGATCACCGTGAAATCGGAGATCATTGCAGAGAAGAGTGTAGATGCTGAGCCGGTAACAGAAGGGAACTATTGCAGGATCTCGATCATTGATAATGGAATCGGATTTGATGAGCAGTACCGCGATAAGATATTTACCATTTTCCAGCGGCTTCACACCAAGGAAAAATATGAAGGAACAGGTATCGGCCTTGCCATTACTAAAAAGATCATCGACAAACACAACGGCCTCATAACGGCAACGAGTACGGAAAATGAAGGGTCAAGTTTTATTCTGATTTTACCGATTGTACAGAAGGAGAGTGGAACTATTCCGAGGAGGTAATAAAAATTAAAAATGTAAAATGCAAAATGTAAAATAAGGGAACCCTATTTTGCATTTTGCATTTTACATTTTGCCTTTGTTACGTTACAACGCAAACCTCGGTATTATGTCCAGATATATCATTCCTTCGGAATTGGAGCCGTTTATTACCGGCTTCCCAACATTCTCTTCGGGTGTTTGTTTAAGGTTTGTTTCAACGGCGTTTTCCTGTTTGTTTCTTCCCTGCTGGATTCCTGCGGAAGCATTGTCAGCATAGGTGCGGTTGCCTCTTTGATTCTCTCTCATACACTAGATTTTAGTTCAACGATTTCAGGTTTATTATCTTAATAATAGTTCTAAAAGCATGCCCGGCCTGTTTCTCTTCTGATGAGGAAAAGAATCATCAATTTACTGAAAATGTGGAGGTTTTTTTGTTAAAAAAAAAGGCCTGAATTGCTTCAGGCCTCTTGAATGTATATCGCACTTTTTTAAACGCTGCCACCGGTTCTTGAACCACTTTCTGAATTGCGGTCTTCATCCAGATCCTCATCATCTTCCAATTCTGAATCCAGTTCATCTTCTTCAGCCAGGTCTTCACTGTCGATGTCCTCGCTCATTGAACCTGTTTTCTGATCGCGTCCCCACTGACCACCTTGTGTGCCTTCGCGGCCAAGGTCAGTTCTTTCAGTATCACGTCCGCCCTGCTGGCTTCCGCTTCCTGTTCCTGTATTCTGTTGTCCACCCAGTCCTTCATTTTCGAGGTCAGATGTACGACCACGTTGTTGTCCACCCTGTCCAAGATTTCCTGAATTCTCCTGGCTGCCCATTCCTGGGTTGCCTTGTTGAGAGCGATTTGAATTCTCCATAAATTGTAGGTTTTAGAAATTATCAAAAATTATTAAGATGTCTGATCAGTGATTGAATAATTGAAATTCTCGTGCCGTGATTAATTTTGAATTTTTTAAAATGAGGGAGGGAGGAGTTGAGGAAAACAATCAACAATGTTGATCACAGATGGATTAGGATTTTGATGATGGATGATTGTGTTGGTGAGGAGGATCACAGATTTAGAAATCCGGATCACAGATTTTAGGAAATGGGATCACAGATTTTAGGAAGGATTAAAGGATTCCACGGAAGGATTGCACGGATTTGGGTCAGGAGTGGTGGAGTTGCTGTTCCTGTTGAGCGAGCATCGTTTTTAGTCGCTTGATATTTTTTTTGATCTTTCGGGCTTCCTTGAATGGGTAATCACTATAAATCGCTTTTTCATAACGCAGCACTTCAGACCTTATCAGACTCTTTAAGGTGTCAGCATTAGGGTGGTGTGACGGTTGGATAGGCATAAGTTCCTTTTTTCGGGTGAACAAAGGGATTCAACGGGGCAGGATCGAGGGGAGTGGGTTACATTGACCTAAATCAATTTACAACAATTTAAACCCAAAAGCAAGCTCTTTATTGGATGTAATAAAAAATTAATAACGCTTTTTACATCCCAATGACATACGCGGCTTGTTTTTTGGCACTTATTAATCACTGATCAAATTGAGCAAGAAGTTATAAACTAAAGATTATGAAGACGGTTGAGCGACTGAAACCCGAATACGATCCATTAAACTCGCTTTACAAGCTGGAAGAGGATGGCAAGAAATTTTACCTTCCGCTGAAAAGCCTTGAATCACTTGAAAAATTCTTCGACGCATATGTTCCAACCAGCAAGCAGCAGTATCCCACGGTAATCTCGTGGTATAATACGCTCTCACGGTCAGAACAGGCAGATATACTGGTGATGAGCAGGGCGTGATCCCACGCTCTCTATCGTGAACCTGCGCTTTCTATCTTGACGGAATCTCCAGCTTAAGATCTCTCTTCAGCATATCGTTCCGGTTGGCCATATCCCAGGCCGTATAGAATACAAATTGCGCACGCTTCGTGAACAGGTCGTAGTTTATTTTATCCGGCGTATCCGTGGGCCGGTGGTAGTCGGCATGTGTTCCACTGAAATAAAATATAATAGGAACGCCCTTTCTTGCGAAGTTGTAATGGTCGCTCCGGAAATAGATCCGCTGCCTGTCGTTCGGATCATTGAACTTATAATCCAGTTCCAGCTTTGAGTATTTCTTATTGGTTGCTTCACTGATCGGCCTAAGGTCGGTACTCAGCTTGTCATCCCCAACAACATAAATATAGTTCATCGAATCGCCGGTTTTCCTGGTGGGATCAATCCGTCCGATCATGTCTATGTTCAGGTCAACCGTGGTCTTTTCCAATGGAAATATCGGGTGATCACTGTACCAGGCAGAGCCCCACAATCCTTTTTCCTCTCCCGATACCGCCATGAATACTATGCTGCGCCTCGGTCCCTTCTTTGCCGCCTTTGCTTTTCCAAAGGCCTCCGCCAATTCAAACAAACTTACCGTTCCCGAGCCATCATCATCCGCTCCATAATATATAACTGTGTCACGCTTCCCCAAATGATCGTAGTGGGCCGTGATGAAAACATATTCGTCCTTTTTATCGCTTCCTTCCAGTACACCGATCACATTGGTGCTTTCGGTTTTTGTAATTGCCTCGGCATACGAAAGGGCGACTTCCGCGGTATAGATCTTTGAAGCGGCAGTTGGTGTTTTGGCGGTTGCCCAATCAGCACCCATGATTGCTTCCGCTACCTTTTCGGAAATATAAAAAGTATTGGGCTGGTTTGTGCGGCGGAACATTGTTGTATACTGCTGCCCTTTGGTTACTGCCCTTCTTGGAAAATTGGTTTCCACCAGCAGTATGGCTGCCGCTCCGTTTTTCTGAGCCGCGTCCATAATTCTGGCCTGTGTACCCGGAACAGGAATGATCATCACAATTCTACCGGGCGCATTGATATTTTTGTAGGCGTTCCTTGCAGAATCAACGATGCCGTTTCCGGCAAACAATACTTCCGATGCCATCAGGCGGAAGTCGTGGTTAGGGTGAATATTCACCGCAAAATCCTCACTCAGTTTCCAGCTTTTTCCATTCACTGTAAGTTCCGCATTTACCATCGAATCCTGGAGGACCGGGAAAGCCATCTGGTAGCTGCCGTTGTTGCCGGGCTGTAACCCCAGCAACCTGAATTCATTTTCAATATAAGCAGCAGCCTTGCGCTGTCCTTCGGTAGCGGTTTCACGCCCCTCCATTTCTTTACCGGCAATGATGTACAAATGTTTCTTCAGGTCTTCAGCCTTGATGGCAGAGGCATAAGGTTTTGGATTGGGCATGTTCTGACCCTGAACTCCAAGCGTAATGACCAGGCAAACGATCGAAAGGAACTTTCTCATGGTGTTGATTTCTGTTTTGCAATATATTCTATGATAACAATTCACTGATCTCAAGCCACCGCATTTCTTTTTCATCAAGCTGGCGGGTGATGATGCCAATGCGTTCCGAAAGCTGCTGCAACTCGTCAAAAGGCAAATTTTCTTTGTTCAGCTTTTCGGTAATGGTGGCTTTCTCTTTTTCAAGCGCGGCTATTTCGGCCTGCAGTATATCGAATTCTCTTTTCTCTTTGAAAGATAATTTTCGCTTTGTTACCGGCGGCGACTGAACAGTTATTGAAGCTGCAGCCTGCTCCGCCTGCATAACAGGCGCTTCTTCTTCGGCCTGTTCCTGTTCTTTTTGTGTCAACCTGTATAAGGTATAGTTTCCTGGAAAGTCGCGTATTGCACCATCACCTTCAAAAACAAAGAGGTGATCAACAAGCCGGTCCATAAAATAACGGTCGTGCGACACGATCAGGATACAACCGGGAAAATCGGCAAGGAAGTTTTCCAGTACGCCCAGTGTGGGCAGGTCCAGGTCGTTAGTAGGTTCATCCAGTATCAGGAAGTTGGGATTGCGAAAAAGGAGGGAGAGCAGGTGCAATCTTCTTTTTTCACCTCCGCTCAGTTTGGAGATGTAGGTGTACTGCTGATCGGGCGGAAACAGGAAAAGGTTAAGGAACTGCGCCGCGCTTAAAGAACCGCCGCCCGCTAACGGAAAACTCTCCGCGATGTTCTTCACAAATTCAATCACACGCATGTCTTCCTTCACCTGCAGGCCTTTCTGTGAATAGTAACCAAACACCACGGTATCGCCGATATTCACTTTGCCGCTATCGGGAGGTTCCAGTCCCTGCAGAATATTCAGGAAGGTCGATTTACCGGTGCCGTTCTTTCCAACGATCCCCGTACGCTCTCCTTTTTTAAAGGTGTAATCAAATCCTTTCAGGATCACCTTATCGCCATACTGTTTGTATACCTTCTTTAGTTCAGCCACTTTGCCGCCAAGCCTGTTCATTTTTACCTGCAGTTCCATCTGCTGTTCCTCCAATCGCTTTTTGGCCTTTGCCTCTACTTCTGTAAAAGCGTCGATCCGGCTTTTGGATTTGGTGGTGCGGGCTTTGGGCTGCTTGCGTATCCATTCCAGTTCTTTGCGGTAAGTGTTACGCGCTTTTTCTATGCTGGCCGATTCACTTTCAATTCGCGCTGCTTTTTTCTCCAGGTAATTTTCGTAATCACCTTTATAGGTGTAAAGGGTGCTTCCGTCCATTTCCCATACTTCACGACAAACCGCGTCGAGGAAGTAACGGTCGTGCGTTACCAGCAACAGGGTAACATTCTCCTGGTCAAGGTAATGCTCAAGCCATTCCACCATTTCAACATCCAGGTGGTTGGTTGGCTCATCCATGATCAGAAGCGTATGCCGGTGTTCAAATCCGATATCGATCAGTGTTCTTGCAAGCGCCACGCGTTTGCGCTGACCACCAGATAAAGTTCCCGCGGGCTGCTGTAAGTGATGGATGTTCAGCTTGCCCATTATCTGCTTCACCTTGGTATCGAAATTCCATGCGCCCAGCTCGTCCATTTTTACAATGCTGGCGCTTAATGCGTCAGGATCATGTCCTTCGCTCTGGGCTTCAAATTCCCTGATGGCATTTATGATGGGTTGATCGTGATGGAAGATATTATCCAGAATAGAGCGGTCTTCAATAAAAGTAGGTTCCTGCTCAAACAACGCAACGTTCACATCCTTATGGATCCACACCTTTCCGCTGTCGGCGGTTTCCTTTCCGGCAAGTATTTTTAAAAGGGTTGATTTGCCCGAACCATTCCTGGCCACCAGGGCAATTTTGTCACCTTCTTCAATGTGAAATGAAATGTTTTCGAAAAGGGGCTTAATTCCAAACGACTTTGTAATTCCTTCCGCAGACACGTAGTGCATGCGGCAAAGGTAAAATATCATTGCTCAAAAAAGCACACACTTCCTCCAACCCACTCTTTATCCTTATTATACCTCACGCCAATCATCTTTCCCTTGCTCAGCCGGGCCAGGTTGATGGCAGGCCTGGGGCGCGCCCATCCTTCCTTCCAGAGATACATGATCCTGATCTCGGCCTTGGCGGGAATATCAGGCGTTTCAATTACATCTGCATAAGTTACTTTTCGCTGCAATATCCAGTTCTCGGGATTTTTCACATGCTCAAGGTCCTCATGGGTAAGATCAATCACAACGCCCTGACCCGCGAAAGAGAATAGCGGCTTCAATACGTAGTTTTCAAGGTCAAGCGGCAGTTGTTTTATTTCGTTCAGGAAAAAAGTCTTTGGCACATAGGGGTGGCGGATATATGGCAGGGTGTATTTGCTGATGCGGTAAAACCAGTTGGGATGCGGTATCCATTCCACATTCAGTTCCTGCCGTATGTCGACATAAGGACCGAGTGTATCTTTCTGGGCCTCCAGGTCATCGAATATAACGCGGTTGTATATGCGTTTTATGGGTGTTTTCACGCCATCTTTCAGATAAAAGAGATTTTTTCCTTCCTGTATCAGTTCTGTGATACAAACGGGTTGTATTCCAAGATAATCCTGCGTGCAGTAAAAATCTATCCTTGTCTTTTGCTCGTGCGGTTTTATTTCCAGCAGAATTGTATTCTCTTCAGGCACATCTCCAACGATCACATCTTTCAACTCCTGCAGGTACGTTTCTTTATTATGACCATTCAGATAATGTGAAAAGCCAGCCGGTATTGGAAAATGTTTCTGCACCATTTCGGGATAAAATGCCTGGAATGCAAAGAGGGTAGGGAATCCCTGCATTTCTATCAATTGCGGCTCCAGTGCTCCTTCGTTATTTATGCAGATGCCAAAATCGAACGCGATCATGTGCGTATGATCATTCTCACCCGGAACAAGATCTGTTTGCGGGATTGAACGACTGGTAAGTTGTTTGAAATTGGGATCAGTTATTACATCCACGATGCTTTCACAGGCATCGATCAGTTGTTGCGTAAAACCCTTCGGAATAAAAATGGGGGTTTCGGCCACCCTGAACTCTATTGCGCCGGGATGCCTGCTGTTCAGTTCATTTAAAAAAACTTCGTACTGTTCTTTTGTAAATGTGTTGTTGAATGCTTGTCGTATCGCGGGAATCATCGCGGAATCATTTGTATCCGGGAAGATACTTAATTCCTGTTATACCTCTACGCGTTGCAAATGCTCAACTGATACGTTCAGAAAATTCGGGATCACGTGAGAATAGGTCCAAACTATTTTATCGGGATCATTCAATTGTTCGATCATGCTGGCCCATTTCTCTTCTCCATGATTCTCGATCACGGTTTTCTTTTTGTCCTCCCGCTGAAGGTACATGGTCATACCAGTGGCGTCAGCCTCCGGATGAAATTGTGTGCCGATCATGTATTCATTAAATCGTATGCCCATGATTGCGCGCTCAAGCGGTATATGGGGCCGTTCCTTTTCAAGGCAAAGGATCTTGCCGCCCATGTTGCGAAGCCTGTTGTGTGAAGGTTCAAGTACCTGGTAATCGCGGCTATCCACTGAATAAAAAGGATCT
>DASWTK010000197.1:0-31192 GCA_036402175.1 Chitinophagaceae bacterium
ACGCGGCATGGCTGGTTCAGACTTGCGTCCATTGACCAATATTCCTTACTGCTGCCTCCCGTAGGAGTCGGGCCCGTGTCTCAGTGCCCGTGTGACTGGTCGTGCTCTCACACCAGTTACTGATCGTAGGCTTGGTGGGCCGTTACCCCGCCAACTACCTAATCAGCCGCACACCCATCTTTAAGCGCCGGAGCTATAATTATAAAGTGATGCCACTCTAAAATATTACGGGGTATTAATCCGGGTTTCCCCGGGCTATTCCCCACTTAAAGGAAAGTTGTGTACGTGTTCCGCACCCGTTTGCCGGTCGCCAGCAACTGTATTGCTACAGTCCTGCTGCCCCTCGACTTGCATGTATTAAGCCTGCCGCTAGCGTTCATCCTGAGCCAGGATCAAACTCTCCATTGTAAATGAAGTTTGACCTTATGGCGCTAAAATTCTCTTAGAAAATTAACGTTGTCGGATCGATTAATTTCGCTAAACCTTACCCCCGATCCGATGGCTATCGGAATCGGAGTATTGTTGCTTCCAAACTTTCAAAGATCTTTATTCCGCCATACGGCGGTCCATTTTTTCAAATGGGATGCGAAGTTACGCATCTTTATAATTCCACCAAAATTTTCTTGAGATAAATATCAGAGATAACTCCCCGATTCGTGTGAACTTTTTTGAAGAACTCCCACTTTTTTTAAAAGCGGATTGCAAAGATAAGAGGCTCTAAATTACTCACCAATTTTTTCACTGGTTTTTATTCACATCGACCCCACACTCAATTCACATCTTTTGTAAAGAACTCTATCGCATTTTTTTCAAATGCGACTGCAAAGATAAGTGGATATCACTTACACACCAACACATTCAACATCTTTTTTCGCTTCTTCTGTTACTCCAACCTGACAAAACATTCAACTGTTTATGTCATTGTAAAGTTTCGCAACAGATCAAAACTCACAACTGTTTTATCACACTATCCTCTTCACATTTTTTTGAAAGAACTCCCCGCTTTTTTTAATTGCGGGCTGCAAAGATAAGATGATACACATTCCCTGCAAAGTATTTCAGAAAGTTTACTGTTAAGATTTACTGAAAAGCCCGCCCCTCGCAGCTTCTATCGGAATATATTTTTCGGATATTCTACAGCCGCCAGAAATAAGCCGTGCGCAGGCACAGAAAAATCAGCAAGCGTACAATCCCTCGCACTAATGATATTATCAAATTCATCGGGAGTAATCTTACCACGACCAACCTGCAACATCGTTCCAACCATACCACGCACCATTCCTCTTAAAAACCTGTTCGATTTTACACGGTATACCAAACACTCTCCCTCCTGCATCCATACACTTTCCATAATACGACATTGAAATGTTTTTACCTGAGTATTGCGCTTCGAAAATGTTGTAAAATCAGTATGCTCCTTCAGCAAATCTGCAGCCCTTTCCAGCAATGAATATGTAAGCTTGTAAGGATAAAAAAAAGCCCTGTCATCGAGAAAGGGATTTTTCTCACGATAGATATAATACTTATACTCTCTCGCCAGCGCGGTGAACCGGGAATGAGCCGGTTCATCACCGTCAGTAATCACCTCACGAAGTGATCTCACTGCTATGTCGCCCGGTAAAATAGCATTTATGTTATACAAACATCCCTCAGGTACCTCTCCATCGAAATCAAAATGAAAATAATTCTGGATGGCATGAACTCCCGCATCAGTCCGCGAAGAACCTGTGAGCTCTATCTTCTGGCGGAAATACAGCTCAAGCGCTTTTTCAACCTCAAATTGCACCGTTACAGCATTCTGCTGGATCTGAAAGCCGCTATACCGCGCTCCCTTGTATCCCAGTTCAAGGAAATAACGTTTCATGCAGCGAAAATAACCAGATAAAAATATAAGGGGAGGTGAACAAATAGAGTGCTGGCTTCCGCTAATCAATCAAGACGAACCATTTTGCGAAAACGCTGAACCAGCACCGTGTCTTTCAGCAGCGAACCCAGTTCTTTAAAATTGTCAGTATCAGATACAAAAGGATATGCTGATTCCAGGAACCTGTATTTCTCCTCATCCAAAGGAAACATTTCAGATAACGCCTTAATCTGATAAGCTGAAAAACACATGGTCCGGAACACCTTTTTCGCGGCTGTTAGCCTCCCGTCGATACTTTGCTCCTGTATCAGCCTGACCCTCAGCTTGTCAACATCCATTCCCGATGCAAAACTTCTGCAATCGGAATTGACCATTACCAGTTTTTTCTCTTTTTTTACCGAATCAGCATTCGAAATCGCGGGGGCAGTATGTGTTGACGCAATCTTTACGGTATCTCCAGCCTTGACCGGCTTTTTGCCTGTAGCCGATTCAGCCGTTTTAAGTTCCGGTTTACTTACAGCTTTTTTTTCAGTCTGCTGATTTACAGCAGGTTTAGTGGTAGTTTCCTTCTCCTTTGCGATGAAGATATCAATGCTGTCCTTTAAGTCGTCCACCACTAACAGATGGTACCCCGTGTCCGAATCATGTTGACGCACCAGATAAATTACCGGTAAGGCAGGAGGGTCAAGCACCGAATCCTTCATCGGATCGGATTCCTGGTCTTTCTTGACCAACGCTGCTGGTTCCTTTTTATCTGTCACAACTGATTTATCATTAACGTCCTGGATCGCTTTTTTCGCTATTAATGAATCAGATCCGGATTCAGGATTCTCCCTTGGCGTGGCCACATTTGTCCGTGCAGTTTGAACAGAATCGCTGACCCTGTCTTTCAATATCTCATTACTCTTTTCTGTTTTCACTATCAGAGTATCTGAAACGGCTTTGGCGGAATCCTTAACTTCCCGGCCGACCTGCACCAAATCATTCTCTTTATCTGCAGTTCTTTCTGCCGCTTTTGTGACTTCACTTGTTACTGTGTCCTGCTTTTTTACTGCAACCGTTTCATCCGGTTTGGTTTTAACTTCCTCGTTTCTCTCCTTTGGCACCGCAGCCGGTTCCTTATTGGAAGTAGTGGACGCAACTATAACCGGCGCCGGCTTTGGTTCATTCATCACTACATTATATAGTACTGCTGTGTCATTTACCACACCAGCCATCAATCGGGCAAAGTCGTCACTCCTTTTAATAAGACTATAAGATGAACCCCCGGACTGATCTGAGTTGTTCCTTGCCGGGCTGATCAATTCCATGCTTTGAATATCAAATAACACCCAACCCTTCTCACCAAGATTCTTCAATTCAAAACCTCTGTCCTTTCTGCTGATCCTTACGGTAAATTCCTGTTCCGGGAATTGATTACGCGGAAAACCGATCGCAAACTTATAAGTGGAATCTCTCAAATGGGGAACGATCGCATAGCCAATAGAAGATGAACTGTAATTCTTCTCCCCTGAACGAACATAAAAGACCTGTTGCTTCTCGCTTTGAATAAATGCAAAATATTCCTGCTGAGCAAAGCCATTCAGGGCACATCCAAGGGTGAAGATCAACAATATAGCTTTCATGCGATGAATTCGTTAAAAACCCGAACAAATCTACTCAAATACTCTCTGATGCACACCATTAATCAAAATTTTGGCGGTAAAATAACTACCAGCCTTATCTTGTGACCCAAACTTTAGTTTCCCAAAAACGCACATGTATGAAAAGAGCTGTTTCTTTTTTTAGTCTTTTTTTATTTAGCATGGTTTTACTTGCCCAGCAGGGACCAAGAAATACCGATACATCCTGGAAAGCAGTTTATCGTGAAACACCGGAACGTGTTACGGATCTGGTTCATACAAAACTTGACGCCCGGTTTGATTATAGCAAATCACGCCTGAATGGAAAAGTATGGATCACAGCAAAGCCACATTTTTACGCTACGGATAGCCTCATACTTGATGCAAAGGGCATGGACATTCACAAAGTAAGCATGGTGAAAGGCAGTAATCAGACACCATTAAAATATGGATATAACGGATGGCTGCTAAGTATCAAACTCGATAAAAAATATAAAGGCAACGAACAATACACTGTTTATATAGAATACACCGCTAAACCCGATGAACTTGAAGTTGAAGGAAGTGCGGCTATAACAGACGCGAAGGGACTTTACTTCATCAATCCCAAAGGCGAAGAGAAAGACAAGCCAGTCCAGATCTGGACACAGGGAGAAACGGAAGGAACCAGTGTCTGGGTTCCCACTATCGATAAACCAAATCAAAAAACAACTCAGGAACTTTCTATGACCGTTCCCGACAAATACGTTACCCTGTCGAACGGTATACTGGTATCCCAGAAAAAGAACAGTGACGGTACAAGGACGGACACCTGGAAAATGGATCTTCCCCATGCACCTTATCTATTCTTTATGGGAGTTGGAGAATACTCTGTAATAAAGGAATCATACAAAGGGAAAGAAGTGAGCTACTATGTGGAGAAAGAATATGCACCTGTTGCGAAAAGGATCTTTGGCCACACTCCTGAGATGATGAGTTATTTTTCACGCATAACAGGTGTAGACTATCCCTGGTCAAAATACGGACAGATAGTGGGCCGCGATTATGTAAGCGGAGCAATGGAAAATACAACCGCAACGCTTCACCAGGAAAGCGCGTACCAGGATGCGCGTGAACTGGTGGATGGTAATGTTTGGGAAGATGTAATTGCGCATGAATTGTTTCATCAGTGGTTTGGCGACTATGTGACAACCGAAAGCTGGAGCAATCTCACCCTGAACGAATCTTTTGCCAACTACAGCGAATACCTGTGGAGAGAATACAAGTATGGAAAGGATGCAGCAGACGCTCATCATTACCAGGATATGACAGGTTATATTCAGAGTCAGAGCGAAAACAAGGACCTGGTTCGTTTCCACTACCGTGATAAAGAAGATATGTTTGATGCTGTGAGTTATAATAAAGGCGGCCGCATATTGCACATGCTTCGCAATTTCATCGGCGACAGCGCATTTTTCAAAGCACTCAATGTTTACCTGGTTTCAAATAAATTCAAAGCTGGTGAAGCACATAATCTCAGGTTAGCTTTTGAAGACGTTACCGGAAAGGACCTGAACTGGTTTTTTAATCAATGGTATTTCGGAAGCGGTCACCCCAAATTGGATGTGAGCTACAATTATGACGATGCATCTAAAAAAGTAAATGTCATTGTCAAACAAACCCAGCCATCCGGAAAAGTATTTAAGCTGCCGGTTGCAGTTGATATTTATGAAGGAACAAAAAAAGTACGCCATCAGGTGTGGGTGAAGAATAAGGTTGATACATTCAGTTTTTCATACAACTCTAAGCCAGACCTTGTAAACTTCGACGGTGATAAATATCTTCTGTCAGAAAGAAAAGAGAACAAAACACTGGATAACTATGTTCACCAGTTCAGGCATGCAGGCCTTTATCTTGATCGCAGGGAAGCAATCGATTTTGCCGCGAAGCAGCAGGACGATCCGAAGGCCGTTGAATTGTTGAAAGATGGACTGGCCGATAAGTATCATAGTTTGAGAAACTATGTTTTAGGCAAGCTCGATATGAAAAAAGAGGGTATCAGAAAAACAATGGAGCCCCTGATCTACCAGATGGCATTAAAAGATGCGAAGCCGACTGTGAGAGCTACTGCTATCAAATTGCTGAGCAACTTCGATAAACCTGAATATAAAAACCTGTTTATAAAATCACTTGCCGATTCATCTTACAGTGTTGCAGGAGAAGCGCTTGACGCGTTGGTTGCTGTTGACAGTGCCGCCGGGTACAAAGAAGCACAGCGCCTTGCGAAACAACCTGCAAAGGGAAAACTTGGTGACGCAATCTCAGAAACGATGATCAGGTTCGGAAATGAAGATGCGTTCGAGATCATTGCAAAAAATTTCGATGACCTTCCGCTTGGCCAGGCGAAATTTGAAAAACTTCAACCATTCGCAAACTTCCTTGCAAAAGTAAAAGACGCAACAAAACTCAAGCAAGGCGTTGATATGATCGTTGAATTCAGGGAAGCTGTTCCGCAGGCTTTCCGCGGACAGACCGACCCATTCATTAATAATGTTATTCTTAAAGGACTCGCGGGTAAAAAACAGGCTGCAGGCCTGAGTGAGCAGGCGGATTATATTAATTCAAAACTGGGGAAAGGGTTTTAGTCAATTAGCAGATTAGCTAATTAGCCAATTAGCCAATTAGAGTGCACTAAGATTGTTGTTTTGATTCAGAAATCAACAAAACACATGCACCTTAATTTGCTTATTGGCTAATTTGCTTATTGGCTTATTGGCTTAATTACCCTACATGTTTCCAATTATCTGAAACACTATCGCGGCGAGTAATGCACCGATGAACGGACCGAGGATTGGTATCCAGCTATAAGCCCAATCGCTCTGGCCCTTGCCCTTGATAGGAAGAATGGCATGCATCAATCTTGGCGCAAAATCCCTTACAGGATTGATTGCATATCCTGTTGGACCACCAAGACAAAGGCCGATACCGAGTACAAGCAGCGCAACCGGCAATGCATCCAATGCACCAAGGCTGTTTGCGGGAGCAACAATATGTAAAACGCCAAATATCAAAGCAAATGTTCCGATGATCTCGGTTAACAGATTGTGTATCGGACTGCGGATCGCAGGGCCGGTTGCAAATACAGCAAGTTTATCCAGTGGGTCCGCCGTAGCTTCAAAATGACGATAATAGGCAATCCAAACCATGAATGCGCCAAGCATTGCACCAACCAGCTGCCCACCTAAATATACAGGCAGATCGTTCCATGAAATTTTATCCAGGTACGCGAGTGCAAGTGAAACGGCTGGATTCAGATGCGCGCCGCTTGTTTTTGCAGATACATACACACCTGTAAAAACCGCAATCGCCCAACCGAATGTAATTACGATCCAGCCACTGCCATGACCCTTGGTTTTGCTCAACACTACATTCGCGACAACTCCATTACCGAGAAGGATCAACAAAAATGTTCCGATCAGTTCCCCTGTAAAAATCATCATATAAGAACGGGTTTATTCAAAGAAGAGTCAATCATTAAATTCAGGATGCACTCCACATTTGTGTTGTGCGTATTGCGAGTTCCCATTTTTTTGTCAGACGTTCTCTTTTCGCATCTTCCATCCGGGGCTTGAATACAGCATCGGCCTGCCAGTATTCTTCAATTTCATGCAGGCCGCTCCAGTAACTGATTGCCAGTCCTGCCATGTATGCTGCACCCAACGCAGTTGTTTCAGTTATGAGCGGACGAATGACGGTTGTATTTAAAATATCACATTGAAATTGCATCAGCAGATCATTAACAGTTGCGCCGCCATCTACCCGCAACTCTTTAATAGGAAACCCCGCATCGGCTTCCATTGCTTTTAAAACATCGCGTGTCTGGTAGGCTATGCTTTCCAGGGCAGCGCGTGCAAGATGGGCGCCCGTTGTTCCCCTTGTAATACCTACAATTGTACCTCTTGCGTGCTGATCCCAGTATGGCGCGCCTAATCCAGCGAAGGCAGGTACCATATATACATCACCGTTATCTTCTACTTTCGCGGCAAGCGATTCAACATCCTTCGATGTTTTAATGATCTCAAGTCCGTCGCGCAACCATTGAACAACTGCTCCGGCAATGAACACGCTTCCTTCCAATGCATACTGCACCTGATTACCCACTTTCCATGCAACAGTAGTAAGAAGATTATTATCAGATGTCACGGGCTTATCTCCCGTATTCATCAGCATGAAACAACCGGTGCCATAAGTATTCTTTACCATGCCGGGCTGAATGCACATCTGCCCGAATAACGCGGCCTGCTGATCCCCCGCCATTCCGCTGACCGGCACCATATTTCCGGTAAGTACGTTTTCTGTATAACCGTACACTTCGCTGTTCGACTTTACCTGCGGCAGCATGCTGCGGGGGATATCAAACAATTTCAATAGCTCTTCATCCCAATCCAGTGTATGAATATTGAACAACATGGTCCGGGAAGCATTGGATATATCAGTTACATGTACCTGACCGTTAGTTAATTTCCACAACAACCATGAATCAACTGTGCCAAAGCACAACCTTCCATTTTTTGCTTTTTCCTTTGCGCCAGGAACGTTTTCGAGAATCCATTTCACTTTCGTTGCAGAGAAATACGCATCAGTCACGAGGCCAGTTCGCTTTTGGATTTCGGGAGCAGCGCCGTTCCTTTTCAATTCATCGCAGTAATTGGCTGTACGCCTGTCCTGCCACACAATGGCGTTGTAAACGGGCTCGTGTGTCTGCCGGTCCCAAACAACTGCTGTTTCACGCTGGTTAGTAATTCCAATGGTGATAATATCCTTAACCGTGAGGCCTGCTTTTACTACGGCTTCTGCGGCTACACTTACCTGCGTATACCAGATCTCGTTTGGATCATGCTCCACCCAACCCGGTTGCGGATAAATCTGTGTAAATTCCTTTTGTGCAACTGAAACAACTGAGCCTTTCTTATCGAATATAATTGCCCGGGAACTGGTTGTTCCCTGGTCGAATGCGAGAATATATTGATTCATGCGATTATAATTAGCCTGTAAGACTACTACCGGATATTAAATCATATTACCAACTTCCTCCGGCGCCTCCTCCTCCAAAACTTCCTCCGCCGAAACCACCAAAACCACCTCCACCTCCACCACCTCCGCCAGACCAGCCGCCTCCGCCTCCGCCAAATCCACCGGGGAACCAAATTATCGGCGGAACGGATCTCCCATAACCACGCCTGCTCATCATGCCGCCGCGACCACCTCCACCACCACGGCGCGAAATTGCCATAATGATTATAAAGAGTACGATGAGCATGAAGAATATGGGGCTTCCCTTGCCATTTCCATCACGGGCTCGTTCAGGTGCTTTGTATTCACCCGCAGCCGCTCTCATGATAGCATCCACCGCGTCGTTGATTGCCCTGTACGGATTGCCAGCCCGAAGCTGGGGTATCATTTCATCATCTACAATTTGCTTTGCAGTAATATCAGGTATTGATTTTTCCAGCCCATAGCCGGTTCCGATAAATACATGCCTCCTGCCCTGCCCGCCTTCGGTAGTTATTAAAATAACTACTCCATTATTGTATTCCTTTCCTCCTACTCCCCATTTTCTGCCGAGTTCATTTACAAAATCAGCAGGACTGTAATTGCCAATTGTCCTCATAATAACCACAGCAACCTGGTTAGAAGTACTGTCATTATATGCTACCAATTTGGATTCGAGTGTTGCTACCTGGTCTGGAGTAAGAAAGCTACCGGTGTAATCATTTACCAACCTTGGGGGATTGGGAGGATTCGGAACCTCTTGCGCCGAGAGCGCAAAAGCAAATAAGAAAAATGATATTAGTGCAATTGATTTTTTCATTCGTTCACCTGATCGTCTGAATTAATTTCCAAACACAATGTCATCCGGCAATTCGTTTTTGTCGATTTTGCCATCATAAGGAAAATGTGTTTTTAATGCTTCGCCTATTTCTGTAACTACTTTGGCAATTCCAGTGGCATAATGGTCGGCGTGGAATTCATCGATCATTTCACGAACCTCCTTCTGCCAGAATTCTGTTCCAACGATTTTATGAATTCCTTCATCACCCAGAATAGCAAGCTGGCGGTCGCGGATCGCGATATAAACAAGCACTCCGTTCCTTTCCTGAGTCTGGTCCATCTTTAATCCGAAAAATATCTCTGCAGCGCGATCCATCGGGTCAACAAAGCGGCAATGGTCTTCAATATAAACCCTGATCTCGCCGCTTGTCTGCTGTTCAGCAACACGAATTGCCTGAAGAACCATTTCCTTTTCTTCAAGACTGAAATACTCCCTACGTTTTTGCCAAGGAAACAATCGCACTGGGTTATCTTTTAAAATTTATTTCCGGAGCAGTATCAGCGCCCGCGGTGGCCGTGAATCCTTCTCTTGACCTGAATCCCATAAGACCTGCCACCATGTTCGATGGGAAACGGCGAACCGAGTTATTATAATCCGCCACGGCTGTATTGAAATCCTTTCGTGCCACTTTTATCCTTCGTTCTGTTCCTTCCAATTGTACCTGGAGGTACAGAAAATTCTTTGTGGCTTTCAGATCAGGATAATTTTCTACCAATGCAATTGTCCTGTTCACTGAATTTGCCACCTCGCCCTGGGCTTGCTCCAGCTGTTGAAAATCCTGGAAATTTACTTCCCCTGAGAAACTCAGCTGAGAAGCTTTTGCACGAGCTTCCGCTACCTGCGTCAGCACATTCTTTTCATATTCGGAAGACGCTTTTACTACGGACACCAGGTTTGGCACCAGGTCATTCCTTCGCTGGTAAGTAGTATTAAGATCACCCCATTTCTGTTTTACAGTCTCTTCTTTTTTTACAAATGAATTGTAAGTGGTAAGAATATAAATGATCAGGATGACAACAATACCGCCCAGCAATAATAATAAGCCCCTGCTTCGCTTCATATGATCTTAGAATTGAACCTTGGGTGCATTTTGCGATCCCGGATCGGCCTGGAAACCTTCGCGTGCCCTGAAGCCGAACATTCCTGCAAAAATATTCGTGGGGAACCTTCTGACCTGCACGTTGTATTCATTAACCGCAGCATTGAAATTGTTGCGTGAATTACGTATGCCGTTTTCAATTCCTTCCAGCTGTCCCTGCAATTGCAAAAAATTCTGATTTGCCTTGAGGTCAGGATACCGCTCAACAGTTACAAGCAGCCTGCTAAGCGCTCCGCTTAATTCGGCCTGTGCCTGCTGAAATTGCTGCATTTTTTCGGGAGTGAGGTTTTCGGCGTTCACATTTACTGCGGTTGCTTTCGACCTTGCTTCAATGACCCTGGTAAGTGTTTCCTGTTCGAAATTGGCAGCACCTTTTACAGTGTTCACCAGGTTAGGGACCAGGTCAGCCCGATTCTGATAATCGGATTGCACGTTGTTCCAGGCTTTTTTTACTGCTTCATCCTGGCCAACCAGATTGTTATATCCACTGCATCCGCAGCCGCCTATAAGTAATACGGCAGCTAAAATTATGATCAACGTAATGTTACGACCTTTCATATTCCTGAAATTTTAAGTAGTATTAAAATTAGCATATTTGAGTTTCCTGAAAAGAAATTTCTAACTCCCTGTAAAAAAGGGCTGCATCACTGTCCGAGCACTTTATTGAATGTAGAATGATCAATGCAATTAATCTGCCATCGCTAATATGGCTCAATCCGGATTTTCTCCGTTTTTCTATTACAGCAAATTGAAGGCAAAACACTCTTACTGCTTCACCGCTGCGATGCCAGGTAATTCTTTTCCTTCGAAATATTCAAGCATCGCTCCGCCACCAGTAGAAACATAACTTACTTTGTCGGCATACCCGAACTGGTTGACAGCAGCAACACTATCTCCACCGCCAACAAGCGAATAAGCGCCATCCTCGGTAGCTTCTGCAACTGCTTCTGCTATGCTTTTTGTACCATGCTGGAATTTTTCCATCTCAAACACGCCCATTGGCCCGTTCCATAAAAGGGTTTTGGACCGGTGAATGATATTACAGAACTGGTCGCACGCATTTGATCCGATATCAAGGCCCATCCATCCCTCAGGTATATTATTACTTGGAGCGGCCGAAGTTTGCGCATTGGCGTCAAACTTATCCGCAATTACCGAATCCGATGGAAGGTGAATACAAACATTCTTTTCCGCAGCCTTTTTCAAAAGCTCAGAAGCAGTATCAAGTCTGTCTTCCTCACAAAGTGACGTACCTATATTACCGCCCTGGGCTTTAATAAATGTATAGGCCATTCCGCCGCCAATGATGATATCTGTTGCTTTTTCCAAAAGATTCTCAAGTATCAGTATCTTGTCACTGACCTTCGCGCCACCTATAATTGCGGTGAATGGCCTTTCTGTACTATGCAGTACTTTTTCGGCACTAACAATTTCATTCTCCATCAGAAGGCCGAACATTCTGCGGTCTGCGGGAAAAAACCTGGCGATAACCGCCGTTGACGCGTGTGCGCGATGTGCTGTTCCGAAGGCATCATTCACATAAACATCACCCAGCTTACTGAGTTTTTCGGCAAACCCCTCATCTCCTTTTTCTTCCTGTTTGTAAAACCTGAGATTTTCAAGAAGCAAAACCTCCCCGGGCTTTAGCGCGGCTGAAGCTTTCACAGCCTGTTCACCGATACAATCATCAGCGAAAAGGACCTTCGTTCCGTTTAGCAGATCAGACAGATGAGGAATCAGATGTTTCAAGGAATATTTTTCAGAGGGTCCATCTTTCGGCCGGCCGAGATGGCTCATAAGGATCACGCTTCCCCCATCAGACAATATCTTTTTGATCGTTGGGACCGCAGCCTGCATCCGGTTATCATCGGTGATCTCATATTTGTCATTCAGTGGAACATTGAAGTCGACCCTGATGAGGGCTTTTTTACCAGAGAAGTTATAATCTGAAAACTTACCCATGTTATTATTTTTTACAAAGAATGATTTGTAAGGCTCATTTGACGCTAAAGATACGGCTGTAAGAAATATTGAACCAGTATGATACGTGTGGAGGAATTTACCGAGGCTGCGGATAATCAAAAAAAAGCTCCGATCAGTAATCGGAGCTTTCCAAGAGCGTTGGACTTTATTTAGAAATCAGTTCCGCGAAATACTTTACCGTCCGCACCAGCTGGCTAACGTAACTCATTTCATTGTCGTACCATGAAACTGTTTTGATCAGTTGCTGATCACCGGCAGTCAGCACCTTGGTTTGGGTCGCGTCGAAGAGCGATCCAAAATGCATTCCTATGACGTCGCTGCTTACGATCTCATCTTCAGTATACCCATAGCTTTCGTTGGAGGCGGCTTTCATAGCAGCGTTCACTTCTTCAACACTTACTTTTTTTCCGAGGATGGTGGTCAGCTCGGTTAATGAACCGGTAAGCGTTGGTACCCTTTGTGCGGTTCCATCAAGTTTTCCTTTAAGGCTTGGCAAAACGAGGCCTATTGCCTTTGCGGCGCCGGTGCTGTTTGGAACGATGTTCTGAGCAGCGGCCCTTGCACGCCTCAGGTCGCCCTTGGGGTGCGGCGCATCCTGTGTATTCTGGTCATTTGTATAGGCGTGAACTGTTGTCATCAGTCCGCCAATAATGCCGAATTTTTCATCAAGTACCTGTGCCATAGGCGCAAGGCAATTGGTTGTACACGAAGCGCATGAGATGATGGTTTCTGTGCCGTCGAGAATATCGTGATTAACATTAAACACGATGGTTTTCAGGTCTCCTGTTGCAGGCGCGGAAATAACAACTTTCCTGGCACCTGCTGTGAGGTGCGCTTCTGCTTTTGCTTTATCGGTGAAAAAGCCGGTACACTCCAGTACCACATCCACTTCATGCTGCTTCCAGGGTATTTTGGCTGGATCTTTTTCAGCGTATATTTTTATTTCATCGCCCTCTACTACAATAGAATTCTCTGTAGCCTTTACTTCAGCGTCAAAGCGTCCCTGGGCAGTGTCATACTTAAGCAGGTGGGCTAAAACTTTCGGACTTGTAAGATCATTCACCGCCACTACGTCAATGCCTTCCATTTGATAGATCCGGCGATATACGAGGCGTCCGATACGTCCGAACCCGTTGATCGCCACTTTAACTGTGCTCATAAATTATTATTTGAATGAAAGTTTGAGGGTGCGAAGTTACAGGGATTGGGAATAGTTTTATATATCAGTTCATTCAATTTTAGCTGATTCAGTCAAAAAATTTGGCTGAAAGAGCGTGTCCCGCTATCTTTGCCGTCCTTTAATACGAGCCGCGTTCGTCTAAGGGCTAGGACACCACCCTTTCACGGTGGTGATACGGGTTCGAATCCCGTACGCGGTACATAACTTTTTGAAAGCCTTGCAAATTTCGGTTCGCGAGGCTTTTTGTTGTCCGATTTTCAACAAAAATTACTCCATTGACAACGCCTCATCTCTCTCCGGCATTTGCGGAATTTTCTTAAATTACAGTCAATCCTCCGCCTCATGGTCAACCTGTACGAATTAGCACAGTGCCATCCGGGCCAATTCAAACAGTTCCGCTGCAAAGAGATTCTGTTCCTGATCGTAGAATGTCCTCCTGATTTTGTTAAAGGACAGGAGTTTGCCCAACACAATTGTTTTATATACGGCCTCGCAGGAAAACACCTGTTGTTCAATTCTGAAAAATCATGGCTATTTGAACAGGGACAAACTGTTTTTGTGAAAAAAGGAGGAATGGGCGTTCAAAGAGTTGACGATGGTTTGTTTTGTGTGATGATCTTCTATGTGCCCGACAGTTATCTCCATGCATTTATTAACGAGAAAATTGAGATCTTTTCCGGGATTGATGCGCATCCTTCCGACGATTTGATTCTTCCGATCGAGACCAACGATGTGTTGCATTCTTACTTCGATTCAGTCCTGTCTTATTTTAATTCAGAATGCCGCCCCGCCGAAGACCTGATTGAACTTAAGTTCAAAGAGCTTCTTCTGAACATATTTACCAACCCTGCCAATAATGAATTGAAACAATACATCTACAGGCTGTCACTCAGCGCCGATGATCAGTTGCACGATGTGATGATACGCAACTATATGTACGATCTGAAACTTGAGGATTATGCCCGGTTATGTCATCGCAGCCTTGCGTCATTCAAAAGGGATTTTCAAAAGATATACGAGACTACTCCGGGCCGGTGGTTGCTGCAGAAACGTCTTGAAAAGGCGAAACACTTATTGTTATGCGCCAATAAATCAGTTAATGACGCAGCCTTCGAAAGCGGGTTTAAAAACAATACCCACTTCAGTCGTGTGTTCAGAAATTTTTCTGGCTTTTCTCCCCTGCAGTTTAAAAAATCACAATTGCAACTGTCCGACAATTAAGGTTTAAATCTTGAGCTTTAAAGAAAGGTTTTTGAGCCTTTAAACAAACCGTTTTTTTATATCCTTCTGAACTTTATGTGCAGCTGAAAGGCATTTAGTCCTGAATATTTTATAACCAAAAAACTTAAAGCCATGTTACGTAATTGTCTTCGGATAGTACTGCCATTGCTTGCTTATTTGTTTCTCCCGCATTTAACGCTGGCACAGAAAGCCGCCGGTTTCAAACACGCTTCAAATTCAAATTCCGCAATCGAAAAATGGAGGCCGGTGATTTTAACTGATGTAACGCAGATCAACATAACTGCGCCGCCAAATGCATCAGAAACCGCCAGGGAAATTGAGGAAGTGAAGAAGAAAAGCGCGGCGTTAACCGAAAAATTGGGACAGGAAATACTGTATTGGGACGCGGGTTCTCCGGCTTACCGGTGGAATGAACTCGTATGTAAAATGGCAAATTTTGAAAATATTAAAGCATTCTTTCGTTTTCCGGGTTCATGGATGAACCTTGCGATATATGATGCAACACTGGTTGCGTGGAAAGCAAAATACCTTTACAACCGACAAAGACCTTTTGAAACGGATGGCACTATAAGGCCTTTGATCGCAGCGCCCTCAACGCCATCTTATCCCTGTGAACACTCGGTCACGGCCGCTGCTGCAGCCACTGTTCTTGCTTATTTTTTTCCGCAGCAAGCCGATTCGATACTTCGGCTTGCCAGGTCGGCGGCTGAATCCAGAATAAATGCCGGACTTCAATATCCAAGTGATGTGAAAGAGGGATGGAGGATAGGCGAGCTGGTGGCCCTCAAAACCATCGAAAAAGCAAAAATGGATGGAGCCGATACTCCTTTCAAAGGTCAAATGCCGTCAAAGGAGACACTCTGGCGTGGTGATTACCCGGTTGGAATTCACGTAAAAAACCACAAGCCGTTTGTGCTGACATCCGGTGACCAATTCCGGCCTGCCCCACCTCCCGATTTCGCGAAAGACATGAAAGAACTCAAAGAATTTAAACGGAATATTAATTCAGATGCCATTGCACTACGTTGGGCGGCGCTTTCCGGGATCGATATATGGACAGAACTTGCAAGCAAAAAAATATTTGAAAACCGCATTGATCGGAATACTCCTGAATGTGCCCGGATTTACGCCTTACTGCATACCGTTATTTACGATGTGAGTATCGCAATCATGGATGCGAAGTATGCATACTGGGGAATCAGGCCAGACCAGTACGATAAGAATTTTAAACCGTTGATCACTACACCCCCATTTCCGGGTTATCCTTCTGGTCACGCTACCAGTTCGTCGGCCTGTGCAACTGTACTCTCTCATCTGTTCCCGGCTGACAAAGAGTTATTCAGAACGATCGCGCAGGAGTGTTCTGATTCGAGATTCTTTGCCGGTATTCATTTCAGGACTGATAATGAAACAGGAATTCAGGTTGGGGAGAAAGTAGCAAATTATATCATCAATCAATGGATAATGAAGATCGGTAAGGGATAATTCAACACGTGTAACCTGTAATAAACCCTGTAATAAAAAGAGTGTTGATTTTTTTCCACTTTCTAACGGAAATGTGGAGTTGAAAATTTGTCGAGACAGTATAAATTCTATACGCGACGAACGTTAGTTACCTGATTGTCGTTGTTTGTATTGATCTATCTTTTCGCCGATGATGGAGGTGAGAGAGTTGAATGTACCATCTAACTGGCGCCAATTCCCTTTTGGATCACGTTCGATCCAGAATACAATTGAACTGCCTACGGTACACTGATAATGTAATTCATGATCGAGACTGAATTCCTGTACCAGCAACTCGACATATCTGTTTTCCACCTGTATTCCTATTGCAAACGGTTTCATGTTAATTATACAAAACAAAACCGTGCCCAACGCAGGTGGAAGATAATGAACTCAGGAAAGAGAAAGAGGAATTGGTCATCACCTGAAATCTTCTGTAGTGATGCCTGTTTCGATCAATAAAGAAAACAACGCCACATCTATCTCACTGACAAGGGGATGTTGACAAAGCGGACAAAAATGGATGCTGTCCTTATATCCCTTGACGTCTACAAAAATGCTGATTTCACTTTGTCCGTGACCGGAGTAGTGACATTTCTTGTTAATACATTGAAGTTTAATATGATCACCATCTTCCATAAACCTTGTTTAACTGATACCGGTTTTGAAGATATTTCCGGTTTCGTTGCTATCCTTCCGGTCGTTTCGCCTGGCTTTGATATAATTAAGATGAAACCAGCTTCTCATCATTTCCAGCAACCTGGATGTTTTGTCGTTTTTATGTTCTGGCAGTAAAATAAACCGACCAAGTTGCAAGTCGCGGATGAAAAAATATGCTTTGAACTCAACAGGCCAATGACAATAAATTACTCCCTGATTTCGTCCCGGTATTTCCTCAAAGCTGAACTGCGGTCTATTACTACTATTGTCTGTTTCCATATCCACTGCGCCAGGTTCTGCGGTTTGGCGCTCCTTTTTAATTCTCAATACTTTGAATAGTATAGTTAAATTTCTGTGCCAATATTAACTCAACATTCTTCTACCGAATGATGCTTATGAAACCATTCGTTCATGCGTATCATAATTTTTCTGATTTGCTCGGTATCCTTTTCCGGAATCAGCCTGAATCCGTTGATAGCTTCAGGAGTAAAAAAAACGTAAGCTTTGAATTGAACCGGCCGGGTGCAAAAAATCACGGCTTCTCCGGTGATTGAATTTTTCCGGTAAACAAATTGAGGATTTTTGATACTAATTCCTGTCATGATCGGAGGCCAGTATCTACCGGTCTGGCACTCCCGGGTTTTAGTGATGAATATAGGCTGTTTTTTCCGTTACACCGATGATATTACTCAATTAAAGCCGGCTGGCACGAATTGCTAAAAATTGTACCTGACCTTAAAAAATCCCAATGTTGGGGTCGGATTGTTGAATTCATTCCACTTGTTTCGGGCAAAACGGGGCAAATCAGCCTAATAAACTCTGGTATATTATTTCCCTTAGTAAAGGTGCAACCATGCGATTTATCATTTTATAAAAATTTAATAATATGGCTGAAAATTCAAAAGGCCGCGGGGAAAGTGGCCAGTCAAAGACTGAGGGAAAGAAATCTTCCGGCAGGGGATTCGCATCCATGGATCCTGAACAACAACGAGAAATCGCCAGGAAAGGCGGTGCTGCCGTGAGTGAAAACCGTGAACACATGGCCAACATTGGCAGAAAAGGCGGTGAGGCTTCCGGAGGTGGAAAAGGTAAGGGTGGATCGCGTCCGGTACAATCTTAGCTGATTAAATTCTATCATACACTAAAAATGTTTAATTAAAATCAACTGTTATGGCAAGTAATCCAGAAAAAAACGAGAACAAAATTAATGAAGGTGCCAGGCAAAATACATCTAACAGGGGCTTTGCTGCAATGGATCCTGAACTTCAGCGTGAAATAGCAAGCAAAGGCGGACAGGCTGCACACGCCCAGGGAAGAGCACACGAGTTTAATTCTGAAGAAGCACGCGAAGCAGGACGTAAAGGTGGTGAAGCTGTTAGCCGTAACCGCGAGCACATGGCAGAAATTGGACGTAAAGGTGGCCAGGCAAGGGGTAATCGTCGCACCAGCAGTGAGAATGAGGAATAAATTGAACAGAAAACACATTCATTTGAAGCCCTGGAAATTTCCGGGGCTTTTTTATGCTAATCAAAACAACATGCTCATTCATCACAAAACTTTGTAAAGCTGCACACTAATCGTAACAGTTCCGATTGAACATTGCGGGAAGGCAATGGTATAATATTAGTAATATATAATGAGGAATGGAACTGAGAAATTTTTGACACAAAAAGATTAGTTATGAAGATCGATAATGATATTCTGATTCAGAATAAAATATACGAACATAGCAAACTGGTGCTGCTAGCGGATGAGTTGAATTTTGATCAAACTTTTGGTGTTACAAAGTCGATATTAAAGATCCGGCGCAATTTGCACGTAATAGGTTTTGATCTCAACAATGAATTCGAAAAAGAACTTGCGAATGCGAATCATGAATTGATCTGCATTTGGCAACTGGGAAGATACATCAGCGTGATCAATGTAAAGAAAGACAAACGTGAAGGCGTGATGCTTTTCTTCGAATTTATCAAAGGCAACTACACCTTCAGACAATTTGCGTTGCAGATGCTTGAATCACTATTCTGTGAAAAGGTTGCTCTTGCGTTTGAAAAACATTATGAAGAAATGAGTTCAGGTTTTTCGCCTGACGACGATATAGTAGAGCTTTCGATCGATGCTTATGATTTAAACTAGAAATACAGATCAAACCTGTTGACCGGTCGCTTAGACTTAAGGTTAACGCGTTTCAGATAATGGTCAATCTCCCATCCTATTAACCTGCACAGGGCGGAAGTATTACCTTCATCATTTATCCAACGGTTCTCATGATTTTTGCGGATGGTAAATAAAACCGCATCATTTATAAGACATGAATATACCAGGCATGAATCCTTCATTTCCGGGGTAACGCTGGCTACATGATCAGTATCTCCAATTGAAAAAGTCACTTCAAAGGGTGTCATCACTAATCAGATTTTTCTAAAAGTAAAACTTGTTAAAGATTTAACAAGCCGTTATACGGAAATCCTCATAAAATATTTTTTCACAATATGAAAAAACTCTACAGGACGCCAGCGCCGGGGAGAAAAATCCGCAAAAAAATGGTGTATCTAAAAGGTATTTTTATTGACTGCTACAATCAATGTAGTCTTATCCTGACGGGAAAGTGACAGATACCAGTTGGTGAGATCGGCCTTATTAGTGACCAGATCCGGAGTTTTAGCCTGTAAATACGCTTCCAGGTCGGGGCGAAGTCTATCCGGAATGAAGTAAATATGCTCCTCATCCTGTACCTTAAAGTAAGGTTTTCCGGTAATGTTCTCTATGGTGAAATGTGGCCGTTTCATGGCTTCCTCTTCTACTAATAATATATATCTAAAACAGTATGCCAAATTTTTTTGCAAACTGTTAATAATGCTAAAAGCCATTACTAAAAGCCGCTTCCCCTAACTTTGCCGCATGGATATGTTTTTAAAAGACCTTTTCTCTAACCAGTCTTATGATGCCGATAATTTCTTCCTGATAGCAGGTCCATGTGTAGTTGAAAATGAGGAATTGGTTATGGAAGTCGCAGAAAAAGTGGCTGTTATATGCAAGAACCTTGGAATTCCTTACATATTTAAAGCTTCGTACCGGAAGGCAAACAGGACAAGCGCTTCCTCCTTTACTGGTCTTGGTGATGAAACTGCCCTGAAGCTTATCCAGAAAGTAGCAGGAAAATTCGCGCTTCCGGTTACAACTGATATTCATTCACCGGCAGAGGCTGCTTTGGCTGCTAATTTTGTTGATGTGCTTCAGATCCCTGCATTCTTATGCAGACAAACAGAACTACTGGTAGCAGCGGCAAACACAGGTAAAATAGTAAATATCAAAAAAGGTCAGTTTGTAAGCGGTGAGTCGATGAAGTTTGCAGTTGAGAAAGTGCAGAAAGCAGGCAATAACAAGATCATGCTTACCGAACGTGGTACAACTTTCGGATACCAGGACCTGGTAGTTGATTATCGCAACATCCCATGGATGCAGGAACATGGCGTTCCGGTGATCATGGACTGTACTCATAGCCTTCAGCAGCCCAATCAGACCTCCGGAGTAACCGGCGGAAACCCTCAATTGATAGGAACCATTGCAAAAGCCGCCATTGCAGCCGGTGCAAATGGATTATTTATTGAAACGCATCCCAATCCGGCAGTAGCCAAAAGTGATGGCGCTAATATGTTACGAATGGATTTACTGGAAGGTCTCCTGGAAAAGCTGGTAAAACTCAGGAAAGCGGTAGTCTGAGTGATATTATAAATACCTGAGGGGGTTTCTCCTCGCACTGAGGATATAGCGTTTCATATTCATCCAGAACGCCAGTACAAAATAAACTATCAGGGGCGAACCCATCGTCATGAAAGATATATAAACGAACCACGTACGTATGCGCGCCGGCGCAATGCCCATTCTATCGCCGATTGCTGAGCAAACGCCAAACACCTGCCATTCTATGAAGTGTTTCAGTTTATTCATAATGCTAAATTAAAGCACATTTCTTATACATACCAACACTTGAATTAATAAAAGGTTTAACGAAGAAACCGGCGGTATATGCATTTACCTGCTTACATTTTTTTTGATAACTTCGCAGCTCATTTTCAAGTATAGACCGGCAATTGCAGCCACGGTCCACCTGCAATCTGATTCATCAACTAAATTTCAACACATGGTTTTCGACCTGGATCTGATCAAGAAGATATATAGTGAATTACCCGGAAAGGTAACAGCAGCACGGCAATTACTGGGAAGACCCCTTACTCTTGCTGAGAAAATTCTGTATACACACACTTTCCAACCAGCAACAACCTCATACGGTCGTGGTAAAGACTATGTTGATTTTGCGCCGGACAGGGTGGCAATGCAGGATGCGACCGCCCAGATGGCTCTTTTACAGTTCATGACCTGCGGCCGGTCGAAGGTGGCAGTCCCTTCCACTGTACACTGCGATCACCTGATCCAGGCTAAAACCGGCGCGGCGGAAGATCTTGCAACAGCCATTGAGATCAATAAAGAAGTGTATGATTTCTTATCATCGATATCCAATAAATATGGCATTGGCTTCTGGAAACCGGGAGCAGGCATCATTCACCAGGTTGTTCTGGAGAATTACGCATTCCCGGGTGGAATGATGATCGGTACGGACTCACATACGCCAAATGCGGGCGGACTTGGGATGATTGCCATTGGTGTTGGTGGCGCCGACGCGGTGGATGTTATGGCTGGACTTGCCTGGGAATTGAAAATGCCCAAGCTTATTGGTGTGAAACTCACAGGAAGACTAAACGGTTGGACAAGTGCAAAGGATGTGATTCTCAAAGTCGCCGGTGTTCTTACTGTCAAAGGTGGAACCGGGGCAATTGTAGAATATTTTGGTCCGGGAGCAGATAGCATGAGCGCAACCGGCAAGGCCACGGTTTGTAATATGGGCGCCGAAATTGGTGCAACCTGTTCATTATTCGCATATGATGAAAAGATGGCTGCCTACCTGAAGGCAACGGGAAGGGAAGAAGTTGCAAACCTGGCAGATCAGATAAAGGCCGACCTGCGGCCGGACAATGAAGTGTACGAGCAACCTGCAAAATATTATGATCAGCTGATTGAAATTAACCTGGATGAACTGGAACCGCACGTTAATGGTCCTTTCACACCAGACCTTGCAACACCTATTTCAAAAATGGCCGAAGCTGTAAAAGCTAATGGCTGGCCGGATGAAGTGGAAGTTGCGCTGATTGGAAGTTGCACTAATTCATCATACGAAGACATAAGCCGATCAGCTTCAATTGCAGCACAGGCTAAAAACAAAGGATTAAAAGCGTCGAGTGAATTTACGATCACGCCTGGCAGTGAACTGGTAAGATTTACCGTTGAGAAAGACGGTCTTCTCAGCACATTCGACGCAATTGGAGGCGTAGTGCTTGCCAACGCGTGCGGACCCTGCATAGGACAATGGGCGCGACATATTGATGACCCCAACAGGAAAAATACAATTGTAACTTCTTTCAACCGGAATTTTGCAAAACGTAATGATGGCCTGGCAAGTACGCATGCCTTCGTTGCTTCACCCGAAATAGTTACTGCTTATGCTATCGCCGGCAGTCTTTCATTTAATCCTTTGAAGGATAAGTTGAAAACACTGGATGGAAAGGAAGTAATGCTTGATGAACCAAAAGGTTTCGAATTACCGCCACATGGTTTTTCTGTTGAAGATGCGGGCTACCAGGCTCCGGCAACTGATGGCAGCGCTGTTGAAGTGAAAGTAAAATCCGATAGCCAGCGCCTGCAGCTGCTTGAACCATTTCCTGATTGGGAAGGAACAGATCTTAAAGGCCTGAGATTACTCATCAAGGCTAAGGGAAAATGTACAACCGATCATATTTCGATGGCTGGACCATGGCTGAAATACCGCGGCCACCTGGACAACATATCCAACAACATGCTTATCGGCGCTATCAATTATTTTAATGATAAAACCGATAGTATCAAGAATCAGTTATCCGGTGAATATGGAACCGTTCCTGGTACGCAGCGTATCTACAAAGCCAATAGCATTGGTACTGTGGTCGTGGGTGATGAGAACTATGGTGAAGGCTCATCCCGCGAACATGCAGCAATGGAACCGAGACATTTAGGGGTTCGTGCAATCCTTGTTCGTTCCTTTGCAAGGATCCATGAGACTAACCTCAAGAAACAGGGAATGCTTGCTCTTACGTTTGCCAATAAAGAAGATTATGATAAGGTGCAGGAAAATGATATCATAGATATCATCGGACTAACCAATTTCGCGCCCGGCCGTCCATTGACCGTTGTCCTCCATCATAACGACCGCACAAAGGACGAGATCCAGGTGAACCATACCTACAATCAGCAACAGATAGAATGGTTCAAGGCAGGAAGCGCGTTGAATTTGATCAGAAGGCAGATGCAGAAGTAGTTTCACATTTATGATCGCATACAACCCAAGGGACTGGTTCACCTTTATATTCCGGTTTCATAAAGGTGATACAATCAGAAGACTGATGCCGCTCATAATTGCTATTTGCGTGTATTCATTGCTGATAGCATATCTGGAGCTGGAATACTGGAAGCTTTCACCAAATCCTTACCTGCGCAACCTATCGCTTCTGCATAACCTGCTTGGTTTTGTACTTTCTCTTTTGCTGGTATTCCGTACAAATACGGCTTATGACCGCTGGTGGGAAGGGCGTAAATTATGGGGCGCACTGGTTAATGCAAGTCGTAATCTTGCAATAAAACTGGATGCGATACTTCCGCAAGACGATCAGTCCAACCGCATCTTTTTCAAAAGTTCAATCCCACTTTTCGCAAGCGTTTTGAAAGAGCATTTACGGTCCGAATCAACTCGGCTTGCACTTGACGAAGTTGACCACCCTGAATTAGCGTCGTTGGACGCGTCGAAGCATATTCCAAACCAGGTTGCCTCGCAGATCATGCAGCGTGTATATAAATTGAACAGGGAAAATCTGATCAATGGCGACCAGTTGATTGTGCTGAACAGCGAACTGCAATCATTCACCGACATCTGCGGAGGGTGTGAACGCATAAAAAATACACCGATACCTTTTTCGTACAGTGTGTTCGTAAAAAAATTCATTTTCTTTTATGTGATGACATTGCCTTTCGGTTATGTATTCAGCCTGGGTTATTATGTGATCCCGGTCGTTGCTTTTGTTTTTTACGTACTGGCAAGCCTTGAGCTTATCGCTGAGGAAATTGAAGATCCGTTCGGAGGAGATTCAAACGACCTGCCAACCGATAAGATATCAGAAAATATCAGAAAACACATCGCGGAAATATTATGATCAGACGATCGCGCCGCTTAAATTAATTCCCATTTTTACCTGGAAGCGCTCTGGTTCAATTAAAATTTTCAAGGAATGGCTTTGAGGATATAAGAGGCTGAGACGTTTGCCTATATTCTGAAGCAATGCGCTTCCTCCATTAGTGAGCGTTGAGGTATCTATTGGCTTGCTCCATGCAATATCAAGATTGAACTGATTTTGCTCAACCAATATATTAAGGTCAATAAATTTCTGAGGGACGTTCAGGGCAGAGAGTTGACGAAAACTGTTCTCTACAAGCGGCAAAGCAATGAATGGAGCAATCTTTTTATTCCTGGGATCGCCGATCATTTTGAAATTGATATAAACAAGGTCCCTGCCCGCGCGTTCGATCTCCACGAACTCTTCCAGCAATTTCATCTCTTTTTCCAGGCTTACGTGAGAAGCGCCATTATCATAAACTGCGTACAACAGAAGGTTTTTTATTTTCCCGATCACTCCGGGTATCACGGAGGGCTTTTCCATTGCAAGCTGCTCAATCTTATTAAGGGTATTTACAAGAAATGCAGGATGAACTTTCCCCTGCTGCATTTCGGGCTCTATCCGCAGCTTTTCTTTTTTGAGCAATTCTACCTCGCTTGCTTTCACATACCACATCTTGCCAAGTTTAATTGCAGCAGCTAATCCGCCTTCCATGTTTATTGTTGCGAACAAATTGAAGAATGACCACGCCCAGTTCATTGGACTTGTTCTTGGCTGCAGCCCAAACCATCCTTCCCTGATTACAGGTCCGGCCGTAAGGTTGAAAAGCATAAATGCAAAAAATAACAACAGGCTAAACACCACCCAGCCCGCGGCGAGGGTGATGAATTGTCCGCGAAAAAGAAATCGCGGAAGCAGAAAATATATGATCCCGTAACAAAATGCAATGTCAAAAGGGGTGGTAATTGTAACTTCTACCAATGACGAAAAAAAGCTTAGTCCAAGGTCATACTTCTGAGACCTTGATATGGTTGATTCAGCTGTGAAATACAAGATCCACAACAGCCAAAACATAACATGCCTGGTAACCCGGTACCTGGGGTTGTTCGAGAAAACAAGCGGATACAATGTCATGTGCAGGTTTGGTTAAATTGCTGCTGAAGGCCAGCAACCAGTAAAAGCCATTCTCAAGATTAAAAAAAAACGCGATATGAACAGGGAATACAGCCCAAACTGGTAATAAGCCTTTCTAAAGCAGTCGAATTCGTTGCTGAAGAAAGATCGTAAGGTAAAAAAACTGGCCGGGAATTAAATAATCTTTATTTTTGGTTCACACCTAGCGGTGCCACATGAGAGAACTTGCCTCTTTTGAAATCAAAAGAGGTTTTTTTATGCCTATATATAAAAAAAGAGCAGGTGGTAGAAACCACCTGCGGTGTCACATGAGAAAACTTCTATAAGCAACTGTATCAGGCCGGGGACAGTCACTCAAATATGTTACCCCGGAATTTCATTTATGATGTTTTTAATCAATCTTCTGCTGAGTCTCTAAGGTACTATCCGCAATTTACTTGCCAACCACAAATTGACTAAACCATGAGTTTCCAGCTCTGAAGCTGTTATTAAAGAACTTGAATGTTGATCCTATTTAAGTGTTAGCGTCTCGGAAATGGAACGCAAACGGCCAGCTGCATTGAAATACTTGTAATTCAATGTAAAACTTTTTGTAGCAGGGTCATATTTACAAACTCCATCATTGGCGATCGTTGGAAAAGTTGGAGGCGCCGCGCTTGGTGTAACTGTCACCAGGTTGGTCACCGGATCAATTTCCAGGAACATGTAAGCGCCGGTAAAAGGCGGATAACCTACGATCATTTCCACAGTTGTCTGATCAATTGTGGTGAGAGTTTTATCCTCATCAATCTCATATTGCGCCTGCAACGGGAAAGTATTATCAGCGCCAGTATATGCTATCAGCAGTCCCTGAGCATAGTATTCGCCTTCATAATCGTTCTTTACTTTTACTTCTATCAAAATATCCTTTGCTGCCTGGTTGATCTCACCCTGACTTACCTGCTGAATACTGAGGCCAATTGCAAAAGAGCCGCCTACAAGCGCGGAAGGATTCACCTTTAGCCTGACGGTTGCTTTTCTTTCATTTGCCGTCAGTGTATATTCATTCTGTACTATAGAATAAGAACCCGGCGGCAATGTAGAATAACCCCCGGTAGTGACTAACGCGTTATTCTCTGCGATTTTAACCTGAACGGATCCATTTATTTCTGATCGGGGAGGTATTCGCAGCTCCGTAAGGTCAACCTCTATCATCTGTGTTGCAAATTCGAGTGCAACAGAACCAACACCGTCTTTCGCGTTTGTGAATTCGGCAATCACCCGGTCGGTATTGCCATCATTTTCTATTTGATATTTTTCTTTGAGGCAGGCGCTGAAGAGCATGCCGGTCATCAGGAAAAATATTGGTAATCGAATCCATTTCATGTTATTATTTTTTTAGGATCAGTACCCTGGGTTCTGGGTAACATTGGGGTTTACATTCAGTTCGTCGAACGGTATAGGCCATGTCCATGCTCTGCTGCTGGATGGAAGCGAGCAGATTGTACTAGGTGAATCGATTGTGGAAGGACAACGGTTAATAGGCGTTTTGTTCAGGCGCTTGAGATCGTAAAAACGATCACCTTCAAATGCCATTTCCTTTCTTCTTTCCAGTATTATTGCATCCAGCAATGCTGTTCCGGTTTCTGTTCCAGGCGTAAAACCTGCAATCCTTGCAGCGCGCAATGTGTTCAGATCCGCCAGCGCTTCCGGTTGTTTGTTGAGCCTGTAGTTAGCTTCAGCCCTTATAAGGTACATTTCAGCAACCCGAAACACTTTCCAGTTTACTACTCCATTACGATTTGTTGTCAGATCGCGGCCAATGTGTTTGCTCACGACCAACCGCCCGTTCAAATTCATGACATACGAGCTGTATCTTATGTCATTCGCCTGATCGTACAACGCAAGAAGCTGGGCAGCGGGTTTGAATTCTGCCCGTCCGCTCGACACAGCGAATACATTATAAAATGGCGCGCCATCGGCTGTAGTTTCAAAACTCACCGCCCAAACTACTTCAGCTGTGCTTTTATCCGTCCATATCAACGGGAATTCAGTTCTTGACGCGAGTGGTTTAGCAGCTATTACAACAGATGCGGCGTTGATGGCTTCCTGCCATAAACCGGCATAAAAGTTTACCCTGGCCTGTATAGCTCTTACACCAAGCAGATCGATCCTGCTTCTTGCCGATGAATTAACCGGTCTGTCTATATCCGCCAATGCCGTTGCTGCAGCGTTCAGATCGGCAAAAATGTTGTCATACACTTCCTTAACCGTATTCCTTGAAGGCTTTGCATTAACATCAAAAGTTTTGAGATAAGGGACAGAAGGCTCTGAAGCATTTCTGTCGAACGTGGTTGAATAAAGCCGTAACAGATCAAAATGAACGTGGGCACGGATAGCAAGTGCCTGCCCTTTGATGCGGTTGGCTACTTTTTGATTTTCCGATGAAAGCCTGTCAATATCCCGCAGAATGATGTTCGCCGCTGCAATGATCCTGTAGGCCGCCTGCCAGGTAATATTGATGTCATCTGTATTGCTCACATAAGTCCATTCCGCAATACTTCTGTAATTACCCAGCGACTCGCGCGATTCGACAAGGTTGTCGGACATTAAATCTCCGAACTCCGAGAACGCTCCTCCTCCATTGCCACCGGTGGCATCGTAATAACCATTAAGGATAAAACCATTATATGCTCCTGTTAATACATTCTCGGCTTCCTCAAGCGTCGACAACGGATTGCTTCCGTCAAGCAGAAATTCAGGCTCTATCTCTATCTTCTTTGAACAGGATGATATAACTATCATTCCCGCGCATAATATGAATATGTATTTTAATAACAATGTCTTCATCTTGCTCAGTTTATTTGAATGGGATATTTGGTTGTTTAGAATCCGATGTTTATTCCAGCTGTTATGGTCTTAAGTGTTGGGTATTGCGCACCTGCATTTAGTGACCCACCACCGGGAACCTCAGGATCATATCCGCGATATTCAGTGATGGTTACCAGGTTCTGACCCTGAACAAATACACGAACATTGTTCACCCTGATCTTTTGCACAACACTACGTGGAAGGTTATACGAAAGTTGCACATTGCGCAATCTCCAATAACTTCCGTTCTCTACAAATCTTGTAGTACCATCCAGGAAATAAACACTTGGATCGGCGCGCGGTATGTCGGTAACATCGCCAGGGTTTCTCCATTCACGCAGCAGGTCTTTTGAAAGTTGAGATGCTGTATAACCCGGGTTCTCAACGTTGAGCCGGTCGTTGTTATAGACTTCATTACCCAATGCATAAACCCAGAACACCTGGAGCTCGAGACCTTTAAAGTTGAAAGTATTGTTGATGCCTCCGAAGTAAGGCGCATCACTTGTGCCCAGGTATGCGTTATCGGCAGGATCATAAACATTGGTCACTTTCCCATCTTTATCAAAATAAAGCGGGTCTCCATTATCAGGGTCAACGCCCGCATATTTGACAAGCCAGATCGTGTTCAATGGCTTTCCTATTTTCAGAACCGTCACGCCATTCTGAACATTGTCTTCGCCATCGGGACCAAGTTCCAGTATCCTGTTTTTATTATACGTGAAATTTCCTTCGATATCCCAGCTGAATGCGCTTGTCTTTACGGGTTGTGCACGCAGTGAAACTTCAATTCCTTCATTTCTTAATTTACCTGCGTTTGCAAGTACTGTAGCAAATCCACTGGTACCCGAAACTGCTCTACGGTAAAACAGGTCTGTTGTTGTGCTGTTGTAATATTCAACTGAACCACCAATCCTGTTCTTAAGGATTCCGAATTCAATGCCGGCATTGAAAGTTGCCCTCGTTTCCCAGCGAAGATTGGGATTACCCGCATCGGTCAGCCTCAAACCAGTAGTTCCTCCATAACCAGACCTAGTGAGTTGCGCGCGGGATGCGAAATCAGCAATTCCATCCTGGTTACCAACCGTTCCGTAACTGGCTTTCAACTTAAGCATGTCGAGTTTTCCCCAGGATTCCATAAATGATTCGTCTGATATGATCCAGCTTGCCCCTACATTATAAAAATCGGCCCAGCGGTTGTTTGCTCCGAACTTGCTTGACCCGTCGCGGCGATACCCTGCGTGGAGGAAATACCTGTTTCTGAAACCATAGTCAACTTCCCCGAAATAAGATACCAGGCTGTTTTCCGTTCCTGTTCCGCCCACAACAGGTATGAACCCGTTTGTTGTGGTTCCACTTGTGATGGCCGATTCATTCGGGAAAGGAAGTGTAAGGCCATAACCAGTAAAGTTGAATGCACGGAAGTCTTCATGCAGGTATTCCTGGTAGACTGTTGCATTCAGATCGTGCTCACCATTAAAAGTCTTTTTATAATTAATAGAATTTGTTCCCACAAAACGAAGGTTGCGGTTGAAGGCGCGTGCCAGTGATCCCTGTCCACCGGTTGCATTACCGCCAGCCGCTGTAGTCCTCTTCAGATATATTTCAGTTTCATTCTGAGTATAATCCATTCCCCAGTTAGTTCTGAGTGTAACTTCTGTAAAGAATGGAAGCTTGTATTCGGCAAACACATTACCTATTGCTTTCCATTGAGGAAACCGGCGTTTGTTTTCCAGCAGTTCCTCCAGAGGGTTTGGCTGTTGCGAAGGAGTTGGGTCCTTAAGATAATTTCCTTCGGCATCATACGGAGTAAAATAAGGCAACGACCAGCGAATGCCATTAAGCGGAGAGCCGATGCTCTGATTATTCTCCTGGGTGCTGTTGAAAATAGAATACCCGAAAGTTGAATTTATTCCCACACGCAGGTTTTCGGTACCTGTTTCAACATTAAGACGGCCCGTATACCTTTTCAATGCTGATGCACGTACAACACCGGTTTGGTTCAGGTATGCAATTGATGCATAAAATCTTGTTTTGTCGTTTCCGCCCGAAGCGCTCAGCTGATGCTGTTGTGTAATACCTGTTCTGAAAAAAACTTTTTCCCAGTCTGTTTCTATATTCCGCAGGCTGTCGATCTCTGCAGGTGTCCATCCATTGGGGTTTCCATTTTCCAATTCATAGTCAAGCTTTTCATTAGAGTTCATCAGCTTGAGTTTTGAACGTGGCCATTTGCTCTGACCATATTGTACATCGTAACTGAAACGGGTAGGCCCTACCCTTCCACGTCTTGTAGTAATTACAATAACGCCCCCTGCCGCACGCGAACCGTAGATTGACGCCGCGGCAGCGTCTTTGAGAACGGTTACGCTTTCAAAATCTCCCTGGTTCAGGGTAGAAAAATCCTGCGCATTGATCTCAACCCCATCGACTATGTATAAAGGTTGTGTTGATCCACTGATTGAACCGCGGCCACGGATGGTTACATCGGCGGCGCGTCCCGGTTGTCCGCTACCCGTTACCACGTTTATCCCCGGAGCCTGTCCCTGCAATAATTGATCGAACGAAGCCATGGGCTGCGTACGGATGTCGTCAATTGTTACAGAAGTTGCGGAACCCGGAGATGATCTTTTTGATTTAGTGTTGTAACCCGTTACAAATACTTCTGTAAGGGCCGATTGGCTGCGCTGCAAAGGGATATTGAGGATGTTGTCTTCACCCACGGTAACTTCTTTTTCAATTAGTCCCGTGCCCGAGATCACCAGTACATCACCTGATTTTGCATTAATACTGAAATTGCCGGCTGCATCAGCCGCAATCCCCGATCGCGATCCTTTTAATTTGATGGATGCGAATGCCACAGGCTCGCCACGTTCATCCGTTACCCTTCCGGTAATGGTTCTTGTTTGTGCAAAACTCAGAGTCGTTAA
>DASWTK010000198.1:0-2217 GCA_036402175.1 Chitinophagaceae bacterium
TGCATGGCAAAAGCGGCAAAGACTAAATCTATCCTTACCAATAAATCACTTGAATTTCTCCGGAATTACATCAACAATCCTTCACCCGTTGGCTTCGAAAGCAGTGGCCAGAAATTATGGCTCGAGTACCTGAAACCTTACATTCATTCACATTTTTCAGATCCATACGGAACCGCGGTTGGAGTTATCAATCCCGACGCGCCATTCAAAGTGGTGATAGAAGCACATGCCGATGAGATCAGCTGGTTTGTCAACTACATCAATCCGGAAGGATTGCTTTACCTCAAAAGAAACGGAGGGGTTGACCATCAGATAGCACCGGGACAACGTGTATGGATCCAGGGACGCAAAGGTTCAGTGCAGGCGGTGTTCGGATGGCCTGCGATACATACCCGCATCAATAGTCCCGACACAAAAGAACCACAACCTAAAGTTGATAACCTGTTCCTCGACTGCGGCGCAAGAAACAGAAAGGAAGTAGAAGAACTGGGCATCCATATCGGTTCGGTTGTTACTTACCAGGAAGGTTTCGAAGAACTTGCCTACGATTATTATGTTGGCCGTGCATTCGATAACCGCATCGGAGGTTTTATGATCGCTGAAGTAGCGCGTCTGCTTTCAGAAAACAAAAACAAACTGCCATTCGGATTATACATCGTGAATGCAGTTCAGGAAGAAGTAGGATTGAGAGGAGCGGAAATGATCGCCAGGCGCATCAAACCCAATATCGCCATCATTACAGATGTAACGCACGATACCACCACTCCAATGGTGAACAAAATCATTGAAGGAGATATTGCATGTGGCAAGGGGCCCAGTCTAGCTTACGGCCCTGCAGTGCATAATAAACTTTTACACATTGTACAGGAAGTGTCGGTGAAAAAGAAAATACCTGTGCAGATGAGAACAGTTTCCAGAAGCACCGGTACAGATACCGATTCTTTCGCTTACGCGAACGATGGCTGCCCTTCGGTTCTTATTTCCATTCCGCTCAGGTATATGCATACAACAGTTGAGATGCTGCATAAGAACGACATCGAGCAAACCATCCGCCTTATGTATGAAACTTTGCTAACTTTAACGCCTAAAACAAATTTAAGCTACCTATAATGTTTACTACTCTTCTATACCTTGATCCGGGAAGCGGTAGCTACCTGGTGCAGATGATCATCGCGGCGATACTGGCAGGGCTTTTCTTTTTTAAAAATCTCTGGTGGAAGATCAAAGCGTTTTTTACGCGCAGTAAAAACGATCCATCATCACAGAAGGAAGACTAATGTCAACTTACCTGCAGCATCCTTCTTCATTCCGCGACCCTTCGGGTTTTGTTTTTCGGTGGGAGGACCGCATTTACAGGCAGGTGAATTTAAAATATGCAACTACTTACGACCGCTTCATGCAAAGCGGACTTTATGATAAGCTGATATCGGCCAAACGATTGCTTACACATGAAGAGATAAATGAAAATATCACCGGATCAACCGAATGGTATAAGACCTTACTTCCCGAACAGCTTTCATTTATCAGCTATCCTTACGAATGGTGTTACGATCAATTGAGAGATGCCGCGCTGCTGGTGCTTGATATAATGAGGCAATCCATCAACCAGGGATTTATTTTAAAAGACGCAACGCCTTTTAATGTACAGTTTCATAATGGAAAACCTGTGTGGATCGATACACTTTCGTTTGAAGTACACGATCCGTCGAAGCCATGGGTAGCGTACCGCCAGTTCTGCGAATGTTTTCTTTTCCCTCTTTACCTGGGACGTTATCTGAAAACCGACATACACAAAACACTCAGCACCTATCTTGAAGGAATTCCGGCAAGCCTGACCGGGCGCTTGCTGCCAATGCGCTCGGGTCTCAGCCTGGGTGTATGGTTGCACGTTTATCTCCAGGGTGCCGTGAAATCCGATAGCAGGCCATCGCCTACCCAGGCAGGATTCAGCCGCAAGAAACTGCTGAACCTTATCATGCACCTTGAAACAATCATTGGCGGACTTCGGGGAAGACGTACCGGAACTATCTGGAGTGATTATTACGATACAACTATACTGAGTCGTCAATATCTGGAAGAAAAAGAGCGCCTGTTCAGGGAACTGTTACAGGAAATATCTTACAACTCGGCTTTGGATGCCGGTACAAATGATGGACATTTCGCGCGCATACTCGCAGAATCGGGCGCAGACATAATTGCTATCGACAATGACAGCGC